>JALCDN010000031.1 GCA_022641595.1 Ruminococcus sp.
CCTATCGTTTCCTCGGCTGATAAGCTTGAGGTAAAGCCTGATGTAATTATCGATTACTCAAATCCTGCTTCACTTGACAGCCTTCTCAGCTACAGCCTTTCAACTGGAGTTCCGCTTGTGCTTGCAACTACGGGCTACAGTGACGAACAGATAGCAAAAATTAAGGCTGCTGCTGAAAATACAGCGATTTTCTTTACATTCAATATGTCACTCGGAATCAACCTTCTTGTTCAGCTTGGCAAAAAAGCAGCATCTGTTCTTGGAGATAAATTCGATATCGAAATTGTTGAAAAACATCATAATCAGAAAATTGATGCTCCGAGTGGTACTGCTATAATGCTTGCAAATGCAATAAACGAAACACTTGATAATAACTATCATTATGTTTACGACAGACACTCACAGCGTAAAAAACGCGAGAAAACCGAAATTGGAATGCACTCAATAAGAGGCGGTACAATTGTTGGCGAGCATGACATAATTTTTGCCGGTCACGATGAAGTAATTACTCTTTCGCATTCAGCTTCATCAAAGTCTGTTTTTGCCGAAGGTTCGATTAATGCGGCTATTTACCTGAAAGGTAAATCAGCAGGTCTTTATGATATGTCGAGTCTTGTTAAGTAAAATAAGATACAAAAGGCGATACTGCACAAGACTTGTGCAGTGTCCCAATAAATAATGGGATTGAATACATTTCAGTCCCATTATTTTTTAAGGAGTGTAAAGATGAATATAGACAATATAACAAGGCGTGACAATGGTATGGCGTATATATCAGATGAGAATGTAGTTGCTGAAATGCTTGATACAAAAAAAGTTTTATTTGAATTTAATCATACATCGCCTGAAAAAACTGAAAAGCTCAAAGAGCTTTCATATAGAATAATTGGCAGTGCAGGGAAGGATCTTTGCATAACTCAGCCGTTTTACTGCGATTATGGAACTCATATAACTGTTGGTGATAACTTTTATACAAACTATAACTGCACGATTCTTGATGTAGCAAGTGTAAATATAGGAAATAATGTTTTGTTTGCTCCTGGAGTTTCAATTTATACGGCAGGTCATCCTGTTCATTATAAGGTAAGGAATGCAATGCTTGAGTACGGAATACCCGTAAATATCGGTAGCAATGTATGGATTGGAGGAAATACTGCGGTACTTCCCGGTATAACAATAGGAAACAATACGGTAATCGGAGCTGGAAGTGTTGTGACAAAAGATATTCCCTCTGATGTTATAGCAGTCGGAAATCCATGCAGAGTTATCCGCAAAATAACTGATGATGATATGAAGTATTATTTCAAAGACCGAATGCTTGATCAGGAAGCTATGTCAATTATTGACTTTGATAATGCAAATAATTAAGTGAAATTTATAAAAGATATTTAATGGCATCTCTGAAAACTCCTTTTGAGGAAAAACAACTATGCACGGCATCTACTATGTCAACCTCCCTCATAGTGCGACAGCACGCTTTCGGAAGGTTTTCCTTGCAGCTGCCGCACCTATCTGATTTTTCCTTAATCAAACGAGTCTTTGGAGGTACCAAATACTATTTTTTCTTTTACTCAAAAGTAAAAGGCAAGCAGAATATTTTGATTTCTGCTTGCCTTTATTAATATTAAAAGTAATTACTTAGTCTTTGAAATAGCGATTGAGAAGTCCTTCAAAAGCCTTTCCGTGACGAGCCTCATCCTTAGCCATCTCGTGAACAGTATCATGGATTGCATCAAGATTAAGTTCTTTAGCTCTCTTAGCGAGGTCAAGCTTACCCTGAGTTGCACCCTGTTCAGCAGCAACACGCTTTGTTAAGTTTTCCTTTGTTGAAGGCGAAACTACATCGCCAAGCAGCTCTGCGAACTTTGCAGCGTGTTCTGCTTCCTCAAATGCAGCCTTTTCCCAATAAAGACCTATTTCAGGATATCCTTCTCTGTGAGCGGCTCTTGACATTGCAAGGTACATACCAACCTCAGTACATTCGCCTGCAAAATTAGCCTTTAAACCGTCGATGATTTCTTTATCAGTAACAGCTTTTGCTACACCTATCTCGTGTTCGCAAGCAAAAGTCAGCTTTTCATTAATTGGCTTTTCGATAAACTTTGAACCTGGTACTCCACACTGTGGGCATTTTTCAGGTGGTTCAGTTCCTTCGTAAACATAACCGCATACAGGACAAACAAACTTCTTCATAATAAATCCTCCTAAATGTAAAATTCAGTTGCCATTAAAAATGACAGCTTTTAGCAAAATCCGGTGAATCGATAAGTATATGCAAACAGAATGACAAGACAATATAAAAAGAATTAAATATGCTTGACTTTCTGTTGAAAATATTGTACCATAATCTTATAGAATTTTCTGTTGCATTTGCAACTTCAAAGGAGTTTTTATGGAAATTTATGAAAATATTTTGTTCAAAGGCATTAATAAGGACGATTGTATGCGAATGATTGACTGCTTTCATTCAACTTTAAAATCATATGAAAACGGTGAACTGATTCCCTCATCGTATGTAAGTGAGCATAGAATAGGCATAGTTCTTAAGGGAAATGCTGTTGTTGTAAAATATGATATAAATGGCAATCGCACAATATTTGAAAATCTCGAAAAAAATAGCGTGTTCGGTGAACTTTTTACATTCACTAATTCGGAAAGAAGCAGCTTCGAGATAATTTGTGAATCAGACTGCACCGTTATGTTCATAGCATACAGTGAAATTACAAAACGATGTTCAAAAGCCTGCAAATGCCACAGCATGGTAGTCGAAAATATGCTTGAACTTCTTTCCAGCAAAACTATGCAGCTCAGCGAACGCATTGAAGTTCTCACTCAAAGGACGACTACCGAAAAACTTATGAGCTACCTTAATATAATTGAAGAAAAAACCCCACGTGGCATTCAACCTGAAATTCCTTTTTCAACCACTGCCCTTTCTGACTATCTGTGTGTAAACCGCAGTGCTTTACAGCGTGAAATAAGTAAGTTAAAAAGCAATGGCGTTCTTAAACTAAGCAAACGTAAATTCAAAATAATTAACTACGACTCAAAAGAATAATCTTTACTTCATTTTTTACGTTTTGCTGTTTTTTTGCAAAAGTGCTTTTAATTTCATTATAGATGTGTTATAATGTTCTTATATGTGCGATATTATAAAAAAATATTTTTAAATTTACTGTAAACGGAGCATATTATAATTATGAACATCAAGAAAAATCCTCTCTTGGACAGAGGAAAAGAAAAATACCTCATTACATTTATTCTCGGATTTATGTGCCTTTTTCTCGCACTTCTACCTGTTATGATCGCAGACAATGGCTACTTTATATATTATGGTGACTTTAATTCCCAGCAAATTCCTTTCTATACTCTCGCAAACAACGCTGTAAGAAGCGGAAGTCTCGGTTGGAATTGGTTTACCGATCTCGGATCTGATTTTATGGGTTCTTATGCTTTCTATCTGCTCGGAAGCCCTTTCTTCTGGCTGACTGTACTGCTACCTAAATCTCTGATAACACACTCAATGCCAATTCTTCTTTGCCTGAAACATGGCATTGCTGCTGTTACAGCCTATGCATACATCAGAAGATTCGTCCGCAGCAAAAATGCTGCAGTTGTAGGTGCTGTTCTATACGCTTTTTCAGGTTTTCAGATCTACAATATATTCTTTAATCACTTTCAGGACGTTACAGCATTTTTCCCTCTTATGCTTATTGCACTCGAAGAACGCATAAACAACAACAGACGTGGCATTTTTGCAGCAGCTGTCGCTTTTATGGCAATTCTCAACTATTTCTTCTTTACAGGTCAAGTTGTTTTTCTGATTATCTATTTTCTTTTGCGTATGCACTGCCCGGATTTCAAAATCACACGCAGAAAATTTTTCGGTCTTGCTACAGAAGCTATTCTCGGCACTATGATTGCTGCCTTTATGCTCCTACCTGCTGCACTTTCAATACTCAGCAACTACCGTGTAAACGAGCGCCTTTATGGTCTGGATATGATATTCTACGAAGACAGAACAAGAATCGGTCACATCATTCAGTCTTTCTTTATGCCTCAGGACGTTCCGGCAAGAACTAACCTTTTTAGTTCAAATAACGCAAAATGGTCTTCTATCGGTGGATTTCTACCACTTTTTTCAATGGTCGGCGTTATATCTTTCATCAAAGCAAAAAGAAAAAGCTGGGCTTCACATCTTATCCTTGTCTGCATAATCTGTGCTTTCATTCCTATTTTGAATTGCTGCTTCTATATGCTCAATAGCTCTTACTACGCACGCTGGTACTATATGCCTATTCTTATAATGTCTATGATGACCGCCTATGCACTCGATAACGAGGATATTGACCTGATGTCCGGAATTAAAATCTGTTCCGCTTTTCTCGCAGGATTCCTTATTATATCACTCTTTCCAAAGAAAGTCGAGAATAAAATCGTCTATTTTTCTTTCGCAAATGATATGTTCTACTTTTATATAACACTACTCATTGCAGTTGCTTGCCTTTGCGCTGTTTTCTACCTCAGAAATAAAAAGAAACATGGCTTACCTATCATGCAGACTTCTGTCATTCTTACTACCGCAGTTGCCTTTATCTGCACATTTTCTAACATCATATACGTTGCAAACTCCCCTGCTGATGCTAAGGTTATTATAAATGCAGCTATCAATGGCAAGGACAGTATTGCAGAAAAAGTAAGCGAAAATAATTTCTTCAGAGTAGATATGGCTGAAAATTTTGATAATTTTCCTATGTCGTGGGGGCTTCCATCAATGCGTGCTTTTCAAAGCGTTGTATCACCGTCCATTATGAACTTCTATGAAAATGTCGGTGTACAACGTGATGTTGCATCACGTCCTGACCTTACTCACTACACTCTAAGAGGCCTTTTCTCGGTCAAGTATTACTACGATTATAAGGCTAACAAAAATGCTTATAATGCAAGCTCGCTTGTTAAATCAAAACAGAATAATAATAGTAGCTTTAATAACTTTACATCAAAACTAAATTCAACAACTGACTCCGAAGAAAATAATAGTATTGAGAATAAACTGCCTGGATTTAAATACATTGAAAGTAATCAGTATTTCGACATTTATGAAAATACTCTGTATATTCCTATGGGCTTTGCTTACAATGAATATATCACAAATAAAGATGCAAAAGTTAAAAGTGAATCTGCCCGTGAACGTGTACTTATGAAAGCTCTCGTTCTCAGCGACAAACAAGCTGAAAAATATAAGAACTTTATGACGCCGCTTTCCTCATCTGAATCTGCCGCAATAAACACTGACAGCTATAAGGACTTGTGCCGTGAAAAACAGTCTGAGGCCTCATCTTCATTCGAATATGACTCTTATGGCTTTAAATCTAAAATTTCACTCAGACAACCCGGTCTCGTATTTTTCAGCGTACCTTACAGCTCAGGCTGGTCTGCAACAGTAAACGGCAAACCTGCCGACGTTGAAAAGGTCTCATTCGGATTTATGGCTGTAAAAGCCGACCAAGGAGAAAATTCTATCGTTTTCAGCTACAGAACTCCCGGCTTATATGAGGGTGCCGCAATCTCGTGTGGCGGTATACTTCTACTTGCCGCTTACCTTTTCATAACAAGAAAAAATAAGAATGATACTTCAGGTCATACTCACTATTATGACTATTGCTCAACTGAAAAAATTTCTGCCGCCAATGCTTATCAAAATAACTTAATGGGCGGTCTCTGGGAGGACTAATTATTATGCATCTTTTTGAAGAAAAAATTTCAGGCAAAACCGTTTTTGAGGGAACTATTTTCACTGTCACTTCAGATGTAGTAAAACTTGAAAATGATTCTCAAGCTAAACGTGATGTACTTCATCACCCTGGCGGTGTATGCATCGTACCTGTTACCGATGACAATCAAATTTATCTCGTTAAACAATTCCGCTACCCTTTTGCTCAGATTACTACTGAAGTTCCTGCCGGAAAACTTAATTACGGCGAGAACCACAGCAGCTGCGGTCGCCGTGAGCTTCTCGAGGAAACCGGCTGTGTCTGCACAGAATATACTTACCTCGGCGAAATGTTCCCTACACCTGCTTACAACACCGAAATTACTCACATCTATCTCGCAAGAGGTCTTAAATTTGAAAAACAATGCCTCGACAACGACGAATTTCTTGATGTGAAAAAAGTTCCGCTGAAAACAGCCGTCGATATGGTAATGAAAAATGAAATCAAAGACGGTAAAACTAAACTTGCAATCCTTATGGCTGCAAGAATCCTTGGAATATAACAAAAGACCTGCGGCAAGCCACAGGTCATTCAATCTTCACTTATTTTATTCTGCCTGCTCACTGTCAGCTTCAAGCATTGCAAGCTGCTTTTCATAAGCATCAAGTATGCTTTCTTCAAGTATCTTTCTTGCTGACGGCGATATTGGATGAACTATATCACGAAATATACCATTCTCATCCTTCCTGCTCGGCATTGCTACAAATAACCTTTCGTCTCCCTGTACTACCTTTATGTCATGCACTGCTATCATGTCACTGAACGTTACTGATACTATCGCCCTTAACCTGCCGTCTGACATGATTTTTCTGATTTTTACATCTGTGATCTCCATAAAATGACCTCCTCGTAATAATGACTTCACAGCCTGTGATTTTTGTTGTCCCTATGGATATATTTACCTATTTCAGAGTAAAATATTCAATGGATTCCCCATATATTTTTCAGTATACTACGATTACCATAAAATAGCAATTAAATTAAGGAAAAGGTGATTTTTTTGAAAGAAAATATACTAAAAGGCCGTAAGCACATTCATTTTATAGGCATCGGCGGATCGGGTATGTACCCACTTGCTCAGATTCTTCACGCTAAAGGTTTCTATCTCACAGGCTCTGACAATAACGAAACTGAAACACTTGACTGCGTAAGAAAAATGGGTATTCCGGTATTTCTCGGTCAGCGTGCCGAAAACATTGATGGTGCTGACCTTATAGTTCACACTGCCGCAATTATGTCTGACAATCCTGAACTTATTGCCGCAAAAAACAGCGGCGTTCCCGTTCTTGAACGAAGTGAACTTCTCGGAATCGTTACAAGTTGGTATGACAACGCTATCTGCGTTTCCGGTACTCACGGCAAAACTACAACAACTTCTATGATTACTCAAATTCTCTTTACCGCAGGTATTGACCTCTCTGCTTTCATTGGTGGAAAACTCCCTTGTATCGGCGGCAGCGGACGCTCCGGAAAAAGCGACATTATGGTCTGCGAATCATGCGAATTTGTTGACACTTTCTTAAAACTTTATCCTGATATTTCTGTAATACTTAATATCGATGCCGACCATCTCGATTACTTCAAAACTGTAGACAACATTATTAAATCATTCCATAAATTCAGCCTTAACACTACAAAAGCTATCATTGTCAATGGCAGCGATGCAAATTCTATGAAAGCTGTCAGCGGCATTACAGATAAAGAAATTATTACCTTCGGCTGCGATTCTTCCTGCGACTA
Organism: Ruminococcus sp.; assembly: GCA_022641595.1. Taxonomy (GTDB): domain Bacteria; phylum Bacillota; class Clostridia; order Oscillospirales; family Ruminococcaceae; genus Ruminococcus. Next base: position 7,515 of record JALCDN010000031.1, read on the forward strand.
CTACCCTGAAAATATCATCAAGGTAAACGGTATGCACAGAAAATATACCGCTATGTACAAAGGTCAGCCTCTTGGCGAAATTAACCTGCACGTTGCCGGTGAACACAATGTTTACAACTCACTTGCCGCCATCGCTGCAAGCCGCTATGTAGGCACTGATTTTGCTTCGATCGCTAAGGGTCTTGAAGACTTCAGAGGTGCTGCACGACGTTTTGAAAAGCTCGGCGTTGAACGTGGCATTACTGTTGCTGATGACTACGCTCACCATCCAAAGGAAATTGAGGTAACTCTTAAAGCCGCTATGGAAATGGGATTCCATAATGTATGGGCCGTATTTCAGCCATTTACTTTCTCACGCACTCAGATTCTCCTCGACGATTTTGCAAAAGCTCTATCAATTCCGGATAAAGCCGTTATAACTGATATCATGGGCTCAAGAGAAAAAAATACTTATGGCATATTTACAAGAAATCTTGCCGAGAAAATCAATGACTGCATATATTTTCCTCAGGACGAAACAGTTGAACAGACAGATGAACGCAAATACCACAACTTCAATCAGGTTTGCGATTACATCTGCAAGAACGCTCAGGACGGCGATCTCGTTATTACTCTTGGCTGCGGTGATATCTACAAAGTTGCAAAGATGATTCTCTCTAAGCTAAAAGGTCAGGGTGAACAAAATGCTTAAAAATAAAGAGCTTGAAGTTTTTGAATATATCAAAAACCGCCTTTCAGACGGAATTTCTCCTTCTGTTCGTGAAATTCAGAACGCTATGGGATTCAAATCAACTTCAACTGCACACAGATATGTAGAGGCTCTTGTTGATGCCGGCAAGCTTGAAAAAAGCGATAACCTTAACCGCTCTCTAAAGCTGCCAAATATGAACAGCATTTCTATTCCTGTAGTCGGTACTGTAACTGCCGGCATACCAATAACTGCAATCGAGGACATTTCAACATACATCAGCTTTGAACCCAAAAGACATTACTCAAATCCCCTTTTCGCACTCAAAGTCCGTGGCGAAAGTATGATAAATGCCGGTATCCTTGACGGTGATATCGTCATCGTCGAACAATCCTGCTATGCCGAAAACGGCGATATCGTCGTCGCTTTTATCGACGGCGAAGACGCTACGGTAAAACGCTTCTTCAGAGAAAACGGCCATTTCAGACTTCAACCTGAAAATGACTCAATGGCACCTATTATTCTTCAACAAGTCGAAATTCTCGGCAAGGTAATCGGTCTTAAACGTTATTACTGATAAATTCTTCATATCACATTTATCTATGATTCTCTACATTTATTAATTATTTTATTTTTTAAAAATACTTTTATATTTATGTGAAATGTTGTATAATGTTATTTGTATAGTTACTGCTCATATCTCAAACGCAACCTGCAATACCAATTTACACCTTCAAACTGCTTTATTTTTCGGGGCTTCTGAAAACTTCTCCTTTTCTATACAAGACGATTTTCAGACACTCCTTTCAGACACATTTAAAAAGAGAGGAACTTTAAAATGCTTAACGATGTTAAGGTTATTATCTGCGGTAAAGAATATAAACTTAAAACCGCTGAATCACCAAACTATGTCTATGCTCTTGCAAGAATACTTGAATCAAAGATTAACGAAATTATGGAATCAGGCTCAGGTACTTCTCCATATACTGCCGCAATTATGGTAGCTCTGAGCGTCCTCGACGACCTCAACAAGGCTAACAAACGCCTCGACAGCATCCGTGACCAGTCTAAAGAATACGTCGATGAAGCCGGAAAATCACGCATTGAACGTGACGCATCATTGAAAGAAATCGAAGTACTTAACTCCAAAATCGTTCAGCTCGAAAATATGGTAAAACTTAAACAACTGAAAGACAGCATTGATGAAAAGAACAATTGAAATTTTAGCCCCGGCAGGTAACCCAGAATCTCTGTCGGCTGCCTTAAGATGCGGTGCAAATGCCGTCTATATCGGCGGTAAACATTTCTCGGCAAGAAATAATGCCACGAATTTTGACATTTCTCAAATCAAAGACGCTGCCAACTTATGTCACCTTTATAGTGCTAAGCTATACCTTGCTGTCAACACTATCATTTTTGATTCCGAAGTATCTGACTTCTGCCAATATATTAAGGACGTTTCTGCTTTCGGTATTGACGCTTTTATCGTTCAGGATCTAGGATGTGCTCAGCTTATAAAGCAATGCGTTCCTGATGCGGTTTTGCACGCTTCAACTCAAATGTCTGTTCATTCCCCAAAAGGAACTGAGCTTCTTAAAGAACTCGGATTTTCCCGTGTAGTTCCGGCAAGAGAACTTAATGCACAACAAATTGCCGATATTGCAAAAGTCGGTCTCGAAGTAGAGGCTTTTGTACATGGTGCTCTTTGTATGTCCGTTTCAGGTCAGTGTTATATGTCCGCTATGATTGGCTCAAGGTCTGCAAACAGAGGCGGTTGTGCTCAGGCTTGCAGACTGCCTTTCTCAGCGTGCGGCAACAAAAGCTCCTACTGTCTCTCACTTAAAGACCTTTCACTTCTTCAGCATATTCAGCAGCTCAGGGACGCAGGCGTTTTTTCAATGAAAATTGAGGGACGTATGAAACGTCCTGAATATGTCGCTTTTGCAGTCACTTCACTAAAAAACGCTATTGACGGTATTGCTCCTGATATGCGGACCCTGAGAAGCATCTTTTCAAGAGACGGTTTCACGGACGCTTACTTTACAGGAAAATATTCCGATATGTTCGGCACAAGAATTAAATCAGATGTTGTAGCTTCAAAGGATATTCTCCCAGATATCCGCAAATACTATGAGCATGAACCTAAACTTTACAAAATTGATTTCTCGGTTTCAGTAAAAAATAATATGCCCGTCGAAGCTTCTGCTCGCTGCCAGAATATTTTGGTGTCAGTAAGCGGTACTGTCCCGCCAAAAGCTCTGAATCACCCAACAGACCTCCCTTTCATTCAAAAACAATTTTCTAAGCTTGGCAATACTGTCTTTGAATCAGGTACAATTTCTGCCCAAATTGACGAAGGTCTCGCTGTTTCTGCTTCGACCTTCAACGAGCTTCGCAGAAATGCCGTTGAAATTATCCAGAACAAAATCGTAGAAGCAAACACTCCTACCTATAATATTTCAGATTTCATACCCAATAAGCTTAATGTTGAGATTAAAAGCGTAAAACCTGCTTTCCGCTCACACTGCTCCAATATAGAACAGGCTGTTGCTGCAAATGAATTTTCTGAATTCATTGTTCTTCCGATGTCAGAATGTATTTCAGCTTCAAAATCTATTCCGATATCAAAAATTATTGCCGAACCGCCACGTTTTATAAGTAACGAACAGAATCTTATATCAGAACTTAAAACTTTATTTCAAGCCGGCATCAGGCACCTTCTTTGCGTGAATCTCGCTTTCGTTACAATCAGCAGACAACTCGGCTTCACTTTGCACGGTGCTTTCGGTCTGAATATTGCTAATTCATACAGTACATTTTCTGCCGCAGATATCGGTCTTTCTGACATCACTCTTTCTTTTGAACCCAAACTTTCTCAGCTTTCTGAAATTACTTCCCCTATCCCATGCGGCATCATCGCTTATGGCAAGCTTCCTTTAATGCTAACTAAAAATTGCCCGATAAAAAATGAAATTGGCTGCGATAAATGTACTCACTGCATTTCTGACCGAACAGAACGAGTATTTCCCATTAAATGCTGCGGGAATTATGTGGAAATTCTCAACTCTGACACTCTCTTCCTCGCTGATAAAGCCTCGGACTTATCTCAGTTTAAATTTATCAGCCTCATTTTCTTCGAAGAATCACCGGAAGAAGTTATCAGCGTAATAAATCAATATTCATCAAACCGTTACTGCGATAAGCCCCGCTTACTTACTCGCGGTCTTTATTACAGAGGTGTAGAATGATACTTAAAATTAAAAAGTTGAATGTCAATGCCATTGTTCCTCAGCGTGCCACTATCGGCAGCGCAGGTTATGACCTATGCGCCTGTATAAGCTCCGATATTAAAATTGCTAAAAACGAAATCGTCAAAATTCCTACAGGCATCGCTGCCGAAATTTCACCTGGAAATGCAGCTTTGCTCATATTTCCACGCTCCGGTCTCGCAACAACATTTGGAATTACTCTTGCAAACTCAGTAGGTCTTATCGACAGCGACTACCGTGGCGAAATTTTCGTACCACTCATTAACCTCGGCGACGAGGAATTTACTGTTAAACCAAATATGCGCATTGCCCAGCTTGTTGTCTCTCCTATCCTTACACCGGAAGTTCAGGTGTTTCCATGCCTTTCAGACACTTTCAGAGGCAACGGCGGCTTTGGTTCAACAGGTTTATCTTAATTTTTAAAGAGGTTGCAAATGAAAAAAAAATTCGTTTTTATTATGCTGATTCTCGCCGCTGTTATTCTCGGCGCACTCATAGGCTCGGGTACTCAAAATATTTCCGCTCTTGACTGGCTGTCTTATTCAAAAGGTTTTACTCTCAATTCTTTGAAGCTCGATCTTTCTATTATCACAATTTCTTTTGGCTGCGCTATTAAGGTCAACGTTGCTCAGCTTATCTTACTGCTCGTCGCTCTCGCCGTTTACCCAAAAACAGCAAAGGCTATCGGCGATTAAGTTTTATTCACACTATCCGGCATTTTTCAATTCAGCACTTTATCCTGTTTTACTAAAAAATCTCTTTTTTACATAGCCATTTACGGCATTCAGACAGTTTTTTGCTTTTTATCCGATTTTTAACTTTTATGCAATTGTCTCTCCGTAAAATTAGTGCTATAATTATTTTAGGCAAGTTTGCCGGACTTCCTTTGTACGGTGTTGCCACAATGTTTCCATATAAAGAAGGAGCTTCATTATAATGTTTACAAAAGATATAGGTATCGATTTGGGTACTGCCAATACCTTAGTATATATGCGTGGAAAGGGTATCATTATCAGAGAACCTTCCGTTGTCGCTGTCAATACAAGAACCGACAAATGCCGATATGTCGGCAAAGAAGCCAAAGATGTCATAGGTCGTACTCCCGGCTCAATCGTTGCTGTACGTCCACTCAAAGACGGCGTTATCGCCGATTTCGACATCACAACAACTATGCTTCAGGAATTTATTAAAAAAGCTATGAAGGGTACTGTCTTTACAAAAGCTAACGTTATCATCTGTATTCCATCAGGCGTTACTGCCGTTGAGAGACGTGCTGTCCGTGAATCATGCAAAAAAGCAGGCGCTCAGAATGTTCTTATCGTTGAAGAACCTATGGCTGCCGCTATTGGTGCAGGTCTTCCGACTACAACGCCTACAGGCTGCATGATTGTTGATATCGGTGGCGGTACAAGCGAAGTAGCTGTGGTTTCTCTCGGCGGAATCGTTTCTTCCCGCTCTGTAAGATGTGCAGGCGATGCCTTCGACGCTTCTATTATCAACTTCATTAAGAAAAAATATAACCTCCTTATCGGCGAACGAACTGCTGAAACTATAAAAATCGAAATTGGTTCGGCTTTTCCAAGCGAGAGTGAGGAAACTATGGAAATTAAAGGCAGAAACCTGCTTAACGGTCTGCCAGAAAATATTACAATATCTTCTGCCGAAATCAGAGACGCTCTCGTTGAACCTCTATCAAAGGTCATCGACGCTGTAAAAGCGACTCTTGAATCAACTCCGCCTGAACTTTCAGCAGATATCATCGACCAAGGTATTACTCTCGCTGGCGGCGGTGCTCTTTTGCGTGGTATGGATAAGCTTATCAACCGTGAAACAGGTATGCCTGTTTATATCGCTGAATATCCTCTCGACTGCGTTGCTGAAGGTACCGGAAAAATTCTCGAAAATATCGAAAAATATCAGGATACTCTGACTGAAAACGTCAAGTACTATTAAGGAGGAATCATTTAATGCGTGATTTCTTCAAAAGCTTCAGATTTAAGATATTTATCGCTTTTCTGGCTTTTCTTATCGGTATTATGATTTACGCTGTAACTAAGGGCGGTTATGCAGTCTCAGGTGCTTCATTTATAAACACTGTCACTCAGCCATTTAAAAAAGTTTCAAACAACATCGCCATTAAAGTTGAAACACGTCTCGACAAAATGTCAAACGCCGATGACTACTACAACGAAAACCAACGCCTTAAAAAACAAATAAGCGAACTTAACAAACAGCTTACTGCCTATGAAGATACAAAGAACCAACTCGAAGAGCTACGCAAATTTATCGGCATCAAAGAGAAAAACAAAGATTTCATTCTCTCTAAACCTTGCAATGTTACAGGATATATTGCAAATGACCCTTTTATGTCTTTCACCATCGACAAAGGTTCAGATGACGAAATTAAACCTTACTGCCCTGTAGTTACCGGCGACGGTCTCATTGGCATAACTATCGATGTTTCTGCGCACTCCTCTACTGTCAGAACACTTCTGTCACCAGACCTTTCAATCGCTGCTGTCACTTCTTCTTCTGATAACGCTGGTATTATTGAGGGTTCTATTGAACAAGCTGTTGCAGGTAAAACTATGCTAAAGCTCGTACCAAAAGAAAATTCGCTCAAAAACGGTGACCTTCTCGTCACTACAAGTACAAGCGGTCTTTTCCCTAAGGGCTACTCAATCGGAACAGTTGAATCAATTTCACTTGATACTACAGGTCTTTCATATAGTGCTGTTATTCAACCTTCTGCTAAAATTGACAGGCTCTCTTCCGTGATGGTCATTACCGATTTCAACGGAAAGGACAATTCCTATGAGAATTAAATCTTCAAAAGAAAAACGTATTTTGGTTATCAAAACCTCTATACGATGGTTTCTTTATCTCTTTATCACTCTGCTTTGTTTCCTTATTATGAATTCAGGTACAAAACTTCACCCGATTCTCCTTATTCCTGTAGCCATATGTATGTCAACTCAGTCCGATGAGCTTCAGGCTGCTTTCATAGGTGCTTTCTGCGGTTTTCTTATTGATATTGCCTGCGGCAAACTATTCGGCTATAATGCTGTCATTCTTGCCATTTTTTGTACCGCAATATCACTTTTATACAAATATCTTCTCAGGCAACGCTTCATTAACACATTTCTGGTAATTGCCGCAGTATCTTTCTTGCAGGGATTCCTCGACTTTAAATTCTATTATGATATATGGGGTTATAGCAACGTTGGCATCATTTTCAGGAAATATACCATCCCTGTCTGCTTTATGACCTTGGCTTCTTCTATTGTTATTTATCCACTGTTTAAGCTTATTAACCACCTGCTTATGCCTAAACAACACCTTTCAATCGAAGAAGCAATTAAAAATTATGAGGAGTGAAACCTGTGAAAGGAATTTCTGAACATATAAAAACTTTACTTACCGTTTTCTTTGTTTTACTTTTAGGCATTCTGAGTGCGCTACGACTTATGAAAATCCAGGTTGTCGGTGACAATGAAATAATTTCATCTGCGCCGGATAACCCCGGCGCTTTTACTTACTCAGAACCAATTACTGCTACAAGAGGCGAAATCGTCGATTATTTCGGTGCTCCGATAATCTCCAACAAAACTGGTTACAGCGCTGTACTTAAAAAAGCTTTCTTCCCTGATGACGATAAGGATGGCAACCGTGTTCTTATCGAAGCTTATAATATTCTCAAATCTCATGGCTATACGGTAAAAGATGAGCTTCCAATAAGCGACACGACACCTTACGTCTTTAAACCAAACTCTGACGATGATTCGGCTAAACTTAAAAAGTTAATCAATCTCAACGTCTATGCTACTGCAGAAAACTGCATTGATAAACTCGTTGACGACTATAAAATCTCATCGGATTACAGCGATACCGAAAAACGTATTATCGCAGGAATGCGATATGACCTCGCTTTGCACGAATTTTCATACAGTGCACCATTCCTTCTTGCAGAAAATATCGACTCGGATACTATAACCGAACTAAAAGAAAAAAGTATCGTCCTGCGTGGAATAGACATTACTGAATCCCCTATCCGTACTATTTCCAACGGAAAAATTATCCCTCACGAAATAGGTACTGTAGGTCCTATTTATGCTGAAGAATACGAAGCACTCAAGAAAAAAGGCTACGCTCTTAATGATGTAGTCGGTAAAAGCGGCATCGAATCCGCTATGGAAAATTACCTCCGAGGCAGCAATGGTGCTGAAGATATCTCCGTACTCAACGGTTCAGTTGTAAGCCAGAAAATTACTACTAAACCTGAAATAGGAAAAACCGTTAAGCTTACAGTTGACAGTCAGTTTCAGACAAATCTTCAGAATATCCTTACTGGATTCATTAATAACTTCCCATCATTCAACTCAAACGCAAATCTAAAAAACGTCAAATGCGGTGCTCTTGTTGTCCTTGATGCAAAAACAGGTGCTGTAAGAGGTATGGCTACTGCACCAACTTATGACCTTAACGACTATAAATCAAATTACGATGCAATCCTGAATGGCGAAAATACCCCTCTTATCGATCGTGCCACTGATGGTCTTTATCTGCCGGGTTCTACTTTCAAAACTATTACTGCTACTGCCGGTCTTAATGAAGGTCTCGTTAATGGTGATACAACTTTCTACTGCAATAAAGATTACACCTTCTATGACATAACTGTCCACTGTACAGGTACTCACGGCACTATTGCTATTTCCCGTGCACTTGAAGTTTCATGCAATGTCTATTTCTATGAACTTTCTCGCCTGCTTACTATCGACGGTATCACAAAATATGCTAAGCTTTATGGTCTCGGTGAATCAACAGGTCTTGAAACAGGCGATGCTGAGGGTTACCTTGCTACACCAGAAGAGTACGAAAGCCGTGGCGAACAATGGTATGTAGGTCAGGTTCTTCAAGCAGGTATCGGTAACTCAGAATGCGGTGTCACTCCTCTGCAAATGGCTTGCGTTGCAAATACAATTGCCAACAAAGGCGTTCGTTATAAACCTTACCTTGTTGACGGACTCTATCAATATGGCACAGATAATTGTATTTCTAAAACTCAGCCTACTGTCGCTCAGAAAATTAACCTTAACTACGATTACGTTTATGACTACATTAATCAAGGTATGATTGGAGCTTCTCATAATGTACCCGAGAAATACTCTCTCTCTGACCTTGGATTTGACGTGGCTATCAAAACAGGTACTCCTCAAGTTGCAACAAGAGTTCAGGATTCATTCTTCATAGGCTACGCTCCGGCTGATAATCCTGAAATAGCTTTTGCAGGCGTTATCGAGGGCGGCGATTACTCAAAATATATGATTCGTGATATCATTCTCGCTTATCAGCAATGCTATGGTCTGAACGGAGTTAAAGGCAATTCTGCAGCATTAAACTATTCAGCATCATCTGCTGATAACAGCAGCTCTGTTGATACAGATGTCCTCCAGCCTATTTCAACAACAAATTCAACACAAAGATAACTATCTTTATAAAAAATTAAGTCTGAGAGTTTTAAAACTCTCAGACTTTTATTTTTATGTGTAGCTTAACTTTAGATTACTTTAAAATTAATCAGCCAATAACTCTTACTCTGATGACTCCATCTATTGCAGAGATAGATGAAATTATATCAGCATTTACAGTGCCAGCGATATCAAGCATAGTGTAAGCGTAATCCTTTTTGCTTGCATTAACCATATTATCAATGTTAAGACCTGCTGTACCAAATGCAGATGTAACTGCGGCAATGAGTGCAGGAACATTCTTATGGATGACGCAAACCTTAGTTCCTGCTGCATTCATAGAAGCATTAGGAAGATTTACGCTGTTTTTGATATTACCGTTTTCAAGGTAGTCAATAAGTTCATTTGCTGCCATTACAGCACAATTATCTTCACTTTCAGGTGTTGAAGCACCAAGGTGAGGAACAGCAATTATTCCCTTAACACCAATTGTATTAGCGTTTGGGAAATCGGTGATATAGCATGAAATCTTACCGCTTTCAAGAGCAGCCTTCATATCAGCATCATTAACCAATTCACCTCTTGCAAAATTGAGAACTCTTGCTCCGTCCTTCATTTTAGCAATTGCAACTGCATTGATAAAGCCCTTTGTATCTGCATTGCAAGGTACATGAATTGTAAGATAATCAGCAGCAGCAAGAACTGCATCGGCATCAGCAGCAACAGTAACCTTTGGTGAAAGCTTGAGTGCAGCGTTTACTGAAAGAAACGGATCTGTTCCTACAACCTTCATACCAAGCGCGATTGCAGCATTTGCAACAAGAGCACCAATAGCACCAAGTCCTATAATACCGAGTGTTTTACCGAATATTTCAGGACCTGCAAACTGACTCTTACCTTTTTCTACAAGCTTTGGTACCTGATCGCCCTCATTTTTCAGAGTTGCAGCCCATTCAACAGCATCTGTAATCTTTCTTGAAGAAAGAAGAAGACCGGCAATTACAAGTTCTTTTACTGCATTAGCGTTAGCACCAGGTGTATTGAATACACAGATGCCCTCCTGAGAACAACGTTCAACAGGAATGTTATTGACACCTGCACCTGCACGACCTATAGCAAGGAGTTCCTTGTTGAAAGTCATATCGTGCATAACAGCCGAACGAACCATAATTGCATCAGGAGTCTGGCAAGAATCGGAAACTGTGTATTTTGCGCTGTCGAAGTTATCAGTGCCAACAGCAGCAATTTTATTTAGAGTCTGAATATTAAACATTATAGTAACCCCTTTCAAAATTAATCAAGCGTTTTCTGCTTCAAACTTTTTCATAAATTCAACGAGTTTCTCAACGCCTTCGATTGGCATAGCATTGTAAATTGAAGCTCTCATACCGCCGACAGTACGGTGACCTTTAAGGTTTTCAAATCCTGCTGCCTTAGATTCCTTAACGAATTTAGCATCAAGTTCTTCGTTGCCTGTAACAAAAGGAACATTCATAAGAGATCTGTCAGCAACAGCTACAGTACCCTTGAAAAGCTTGCTGCTGTCAAGGTAATTATAAAGTATAGCAGCTTTCTTTTCATTAATAGCCTTCATAGCTTCGAGTCCACCCATTTTCTTGATCCATTTGAATACCTTACCGCAGATATAAATACCATAGCAAGGAGGAGTATTGTAAAGTGAACCGGCGTCAGCCTGTGTCTTCCATTTAAGCATTGTAGGAGTACAAGGAAGAACGTCATCACGGATAAGGTCTTCACGGATAATAGCAATTACAACACCGGCAGGACCGACATTTTTCTGAACGCCGCCATATATAACGCCATATTTTGTTACATCAACAGGCTCTGAAAGGAAACATGAAGATACATCGGCAACAAGGTCTTTACCCTTTGTGTTAGGCAGAGTCTTGAACTTTGTGCCGTAAATAGTATTATTTTCGCAGATGTAAACATAATCTGCATCTTCAGGAATGTCAAGGTCAGAACAATCAGGAATATAGGAGAAAGTTTTGTCTGCTGAAGAAGCAACAGCGACTGCTTCGCCGTAAATCTTAGCTTCCTGGTAAGCTTTTTTAGCCCACTGACCCGTAATAATATAAGCAGCCTTCTTATTTTTCATAAGATTCATAGGAACAGCTGCAAACTGCTGTGAAGCACCGCCCTGAAGGAAAAGAACCTTGTAATTGTCAGGAATATTCATAAGGTCACGGATATCCTGTTCAGCTTCTTTGATAATGGTATCATAAGCTTTTGAACGGTGGGACATTTCCATAACGGACATTCCGGTGCCTCTATAATCCAGCATTTCGTCTGCTGCTTCTTTAAGTACCTCTTCTGGGAGAACTGCAGGACCTGCACTAAAATTATAAACTCTGCTCATTGTAAGATAACCTCCGATTAAAATCTTATTTTGATAACATGATACAATAATAATTATACTCTCAATAGATAAATAAGTCAATAAGTAAAGTGAATTTTTTTTGCTTTATTGATTTTTAATGAATTATTAGCTCATAATTGATGTGGAATTCCTAAATAAAATCATTTGTAAGTGTGAAATGTGACGAAAATCGTAAAGCTGCTTGCAAATATAAAAAAATTAAGTTATAATTAAGGTGTCGAGCTTTTTTAAGGTCTCATCTAAAAACCATGTTTCGACAAGAAAAATGATTGGAGAGATAAGTTTGAATAAAAAGGAAACAGCAGAAATTAAAAAAAATTTTTCGGACAAAAGTGGATTCTTTATAATGGAAAAAATACTCACCGGCTTTGTCGATGCAGAAAAAAATCTTCGCTTTCACAGCATCAACTCATGCGTCACTATGCCTGAAGAAGAACACGCTGTCTATGAGGAAACTCTCAAACGTGTACTGAATACAAATGTCGGTAAGGCTTTCACAGAATATGAATTTCCGAATGAAGCCTATGAGGAAGGTGCTCCTCAGGACTTGCTTTACAAATTGCTGAAATCAGAACTTAAAGACGAAGAGACAGCCGAAAATTTTCTCAACCACATAACAAATAATATTGCATATACAGGTCCTTTTGCCATTATTGCAGCATATTGCAGCTACACAATCAGAACAAAGAACAAGCTTGATGAACTTGATGAGGACGGCGATGAAATCTATCGCTATCTTCTGACTGCTATTTGTCCTGTAAATACAGGCAGCGATGGATTCGTTTTTGATTCATTTAACAACGAAATCCTCAAAAAAGTAAATACCGAACTTATAATAAGCAAAGCTCCGTCCGATGGTTTTCTATACCCTGTTTTCAGTAACCGCAGCACTGATGTTAACCACATAATGTATTACACTAAAAGTGCCAACAAGCCCAATATATCCATTGTGGAATCTGTACTCGGATGCAATTTTGTTATGTCGGCTGAAAATGAAAAAGCAAATTTTCAGTCTATTCTAAAAAGCGTTGTAGGTGATGACCTCGACTACACTCTCATAAAAACCGTAAATGAAAAAATTCAGGAAGTTGTTGAGGAAAACAAAGACGAAACTGATATCACTGTCATTGACGATAAGAAACTTCATACTATACTGTCAGAAATCGGAGTTCCGGATGAGAAACTCACTGCTCTGCCAACCGTGTATGAAAGTTCATGCGGTACAGCTCCTCTTAAAGCCGCAAATCTTATCGAAAACAAAACCGTTCTCGTATCACCCGGCATAACTGTCAACATTAAACCATCTGCCGCAGATAAGGTAAGAACAAGTATACTTGATGGAAGACGATGCCTGCTTATTGACCTTGATGACCCTAATATCGAAATTAATGGATTGCCGGTGAACCTTAGCTGATATGAATGAATATTTCTGCATTATCGAAAACAAAATTAAAAAAAATCATATACCTGCTTTCAAAAGCTTTTTAAAATGGGTAGTAATCGGCATTACAATGGGCATTCTGCTCGGAATTATAGGCACTCTTTTTTACTATGGCATTGAAAGTGCTGCTTATTTTCGCAACAGGCATACTTACATAATATGGCTTTTGCCACTGTCCGGTGCTGTTATAGTATACTTTTATAACGCAATGGGATACCGCCATGACAAAGGCACTAACCTTGTACTTCTTGCTGTTCGTGACAACAAAAAAATGGGTTACAAGCACACCATCTGTATTTTCGTCGCATCTATTATTACTCATCTGTTCGGCGGTTCAAGCGGTCGTGAAGGTGCTGCTCTTCAGATAGGCGGAAGTATAGGTTCTCAGCTCGGCAGAGTTATGAACCTCGATGATGACGACAAGAGAATCCTTACTATGTGCGGCATAAGTGCGGCATTTTCTTCAATATTCTGCACTCCGATTACTGCTGCTTTCTTTGCTATGGAAGTTGTAAGCATAGGTATATTTTACTATTCGGCAATTGTACCTTGCGTAATTTCTGCTATTACTGCTCAGTGCGTCTCTGAATACTTTGGCGTAAAAGGCTTTGAACTGACTGTAAACGTTCCCGAATTTGGCGTACTTAATTTCAGCAAAATTCTTCTTCTCTCTGTTTTGTGTGCAGGACTTAGCTACGTTTTCTGTACAACAATGAAATATGCATCTATACTTTATAAAAAAATCAAAAATCAGACATTGCGTGCAATGACAGGCGGATTTATTGTCTCTGTACTTACATTTGCTATCGGCTCTTTTGACTATAACGGAACCGGCGGAAATATTATAACCGACGCTTTTTCTGAGCCATCAAAACCTTACGCTTTCATTCTCAAGCTGATTTTCACGGCACTCACTCTTTGTGCAGGTTTCAAGGGCGGCGAAATAGTTCCTGTATTCTTTATTGGTGCTACATTCGGAAGCGTTTTTGCGGAATTTACATCTATGGACTGCTCAATAGGTGCTGCTGTCGGAATGATTGCTCTTTTTTGCGGCGTTACGAACTGTCCAATAGCTTCACTGCTTATGAGTCTTGAACTTTTTGGCAGTAATGGCATTATTTATTATGCCATAGCTTGTGCTGTCGGCTATATGCTTTCCGGCTATCAGGGTCTTTATGCCGAACAGAAAATTGTCTACTCAAAATTCAAGACCCGCTTTATTAACCGTAAGACAGGCAGTAGGCCATCCGATGATTCAACAACTAAATATATCTCTTAGAAATCAGTCATTATAACGTAAATAAGCCTGCAACAAGAGTTGCAGGCTTATTTTTAAAAATACATATACAACTGACACTTTATCATTCCGTTGTAAAGTTTTCTTCGCTTTGTAGCATTTTTACCGAAAAACTTTTCAAAATCTTCATGAGGCGAAATAATGTAAGAACTGCAACCTCCACCTGTTCTTAACACCTTACCCATCTGTCTGTAAATCTCTTCAGCTTCACGAAGCTCCAGCATTCGCTCTCCATATGGCGGATTGCAAATTACAATTGAACTGTCAGGCTGTTTGAAATGAGCTATATCGGCCTGTTCTATTGCAATTTTTGATTTTATTCCTGCTTTTTTTGCATTATCAATTGTGAGCGCTACTGCTTCATCGTCGATATCGAAGCCGATTCCGTGAAACTCAGCCTCACGGTCTACAGAAGATATAGCGTTCTGACGTTCTTCACGCCATATTGATTCGTCAATACAGCCCCATTTTTCGGCAGCAAATCTTCTGTTGATTCCCGGAGCTATCTTTAATGCTTTAAGAGCAGATTCAATTAATATTGTACCGCTTCCGCAAAATGGATCGCAAACAGTGGAACCTGGTCTGACTCTTGCAAGGTCAATTATTCCGGCAGCAAGTGTTTCTTTAATCGGAGCAAGATTTGCATTTTTTCTGTAACCTCTTTTATGCAATCCAATTCCGCTTGTATCGAGGTAAATATTGACCTTGTCCTTGAGTATGCTAAACTGTATCTGAACCGTTGAACCGTCCTCATCAAACCAGCTTATATCATATTTTGATTTAAGTCGCTCAACAGCGGCTTTTTTTATTATTGCCTGACAGTCCGGAACACTGTGCAGAGTAGAATTAAGAGAATATCCCTTTACAGGAAAAGCATTTGACGAACCGATAAACCTTTCAAGCTCAATATTCTTCACACCCTGAAACAGTTCTTCAAATGTTACAGCGTTAAATTCAGCAAGTTCAATAAGAACTCTCTCTGCCGTTGAAAGGCAGAGATTTGCTCTTGCTACAGTACCAAAATCACCGCTGAATGTTATTTTTCCATCAGTTACATTAAGCTGTGAACCGCCTATTCTGCCAATTTCGTATTTCAGAACACTTTCGAGACCGAAATGACATGGACAGCATATTCTCAAAGAATTATTATTATCCAAAATTACTCCTTACTGAGCAGCGGCTGCATCGCCGCCGCCACTTGTTGCAGGCTGCTGTGCAGCACCGCCGTTTTGTGAAGCGCTGTTATTATTATCTGGGGAAGGATTATTATTCTCGGTCGGAGTTTGCTCATTACTTGAATTACTGCTTGAACTGCTGCTGGAATTTGAATTTGAATTATTTCCGCCTGAGCCGTTTGAAGTAGCACTTGTTGCTGACTGATTATCATTGCTGCCTGCTGATGTTGCTTCTTGCTGACCACCATCGGAAGATTCATCCTTTGAAGAGTTAGCGTTACCACCATTGCATACAGGAGCATTTGAAGTTTTCCAGTAACCCATTATTCCTTTAGGGCATGATGAACTTGCAATTTTACCTGTTGATGAGCATACCGGAGCTGCAACTACATTAGGGTCTGGTGTAAACTTATCCTGACCACTGTATGTGTTTGCATATTCTCCTATGATATTCTGCCAAACCTGAGCTGACTTCAAAGAGCTTGGAAGCGTATCCGGAACCTTATAACCTATCCATACACCGCTTATAAAGTCAGGAGTAAGTCCAACAAATGTAAGGTCTTTCCAGTCATTTGTCGTACCTGTTTTACCGCATACTTCCTTTGCACTAAGTTTAGCAGCAGTACCTGTACCTGTATCTACAACATATTTCAGAAGTCTGTTCATAACCCATGCTGTCTGACTGTCAACTGCCTGATGAGGAGCACCATCGTTATCATAAATAAGTGTGTGGTTGCCCTGTTCAACTCTGCTGACTATATGTGGATTATAATGAGTACCACCATTTCCGTAAGGCAGATATGCACCTACAAGATTCTCTATGGTAATACCGTAAGTAAGTGCACCAACAGACAATGGTGAATAGTCCTCATCTTCCTCTGCAAGATCCATTCCAAGATTTTCTGTACAGAATTTATATACTGCTTTCGGAGTCAGATCAATACAAAGCTTTGCAGGAATTGTATTATAAGATTTCTGGATTGCCTTGTAAATCGGGATACTTTCTCCTGAAACTGAGAATGAACCATCTGTTGAGTAGTTTGTAGGCCACGGTTCTCCTCCGATATCCATATACGTTTTATCAGTATAATAAGAACCCCAATGAATTGTATCATTAAGCAGAGCAAGACCATAAGTTGAAACAGGTTTCATTGTAGAACCAACCTGTCGTTTTTCTCTTGTTGCATAGCTCCAAGCAAGACTTTCGGTCTTTTCGCCTATTGCTCCTCCGATTGCCTTAATTTCGCCCTTATAGTTCATAGCTATAAAGCCTGCCTGTGGAAGAACCTCGTCCTGATTTCCGTCACCATCGAGATCACTCCATTTTCTCACTGAATCAGGATTCATAAGGTTACTGATATCAGAAAATTTCTTATCAACATAGTCCTGCATATTCAAGTCGACTGTTAGATATATCTGATAGCCGCCTTTATTGATTCTATTGATAGCCTCATCAGTATCAATGTTATACATTTTACTGAGGTAATCGGCAACCTCATACATTGCCGCATCAACAGGCCATGAATATACAGACTGCTTGTCCTCAAGGTCTTTTGCTTCATTTTCTGGGTGAAGCTTTTTGTATTCATCGGAATCAGTATAAATGAGCTGTTCATTCAGGCATTTCTGATATTCGTCGTAAGTGAGGGCGCCGTTCTTGTAAATCTGCCATAAAACATAACGTTGACGCTGATGATTATTTACCTTTCCGTCAACGAGAACCTCTCCGGTATTTTCATCTGTTTCATACACGAATGGACCATACTCATTCGGGCTTTTAGGAATAGCTGCAAGTGAAGCAGCTTCAGCAGTTGAAAGCTCGCTGACATCTTTTCCGAAATATCTTATTGAAGCAAGTTCAATTCCGTTGATAGGACCGCCGAATCCTATATAATTGAGATATTGTTCAAGTATCTGATCCTTTGAATATTTTTTCTCAAGCTGCATAGCACGGAATATTTCTCTGATTTTTCTTGACGGTGACTGTTCATTATCGCCTGTTATATTCTTTACGAGCTGCTGAGTAATAGTCGAACCGCCCTGGTCGGTATTATAAATATGAATGAACATATTGAGAAACGCAGTAAATGTACGTTTATAGTCGACACCGTCATGAGAATAGAAACGTTCGTCCTCTGTGTCAACAAAGGCATTTCGTACATTCTGTGGTATCTGGTCTATAGTAACCGGGATTCGCTGCACGTCGGTTTTAAGCTGTTTAAGTACAACTTTTTCGCCGGAGTTATCG
>JALCDN010000032.1 GCA_022641595.1 Ruminococcus sp.
ACTCTATTTCATCCGCTGTAAGTGTTATTTTGGTGCTTCTGTTTCCCATGATATTAATACCTGCCCTTCTAATATCTGCCCTTCCTATAAGTATTATATCACTTTTTGATTTGCTTGTCTATCTACTTTTGAGATGCTATACTAGGAATACAGTTTACCAAACTGCATATAGCCATCCGTCGCCCACACTATATTCTTTTTTGTGGTTTTGTCCTTGACAAGAATGCCCAATGTGGTTTTCAGCGGATATGAATTCAGTTGTATAATATCGTCCAAGAAATCACCTATTTCTGTAATATTCACGCTGTGGTTTCGTTTATCGTTTCTGCACAGGCTGCTATTAAAAATAGGGATTAGTCAAAAATTCACGATTTCATGGGATTTAACGATAACCTATGAGATGGCGAAAGCCTATCGCAAGGCTCACGGTGGATATCTTCGTGAAAACCAGTGGGAAGACATCACAATGGTGATGTGCCTTGAAATCGGTAAATAAAAAAAGTAAGTCCTGTATTTGGCGTAAAAACGTCAGATACAGGACTTTTCTTATGGGCTGTGATATGTAAAATAAATCTGAAAGGAATATTTGTATGAATAAAACAGATAAGCGCAGTTCTACACCACATCTCAACTCGAATGTCAAGAACTTTTTCGAGGAATATCTTGAAAAGTGCAAAGCACAAAATCAACAGGATGTCAACCCTTTTTCAGAAAAAATGATTCCATCTTCCAATGCACAAAATCGAACTGATGTCAATAGCTTTCTCAATATGATTTCAGAATATTTGCTTATAAGAGATGAATACAACACATTGTCACATGGAATTTATGAAGCATACTTTCAATTGTTTGTCAACCCCTGCCGTGAGGTTTTTCTTTCCCAAAAGCAAGAACAGATTTTATTTATTGAGTTCATGAATGCTTTTGTTGATGTTTGCCTTATTGAAGAAGAGCTTTGGAGAATAGAGGCTAAAATTGCTAAAGCATATAGCGTTTGCTTTGTCAAGCCATTTTATAATAAAACATTTATGGAAAGCTGAGATTTTAGTAATGGCGATATTTCATGTTATAAAAAATGATGGCTACACAGTAATGTCAAATTTCCATTTGCGGGATAAACGCTTATCCTTAAAAGCAAAGGGACTTCTTTCACAGATGTTGTCACTCCCAGAAAATTGGGACTATTCTCTGAAAGGGCTTACAGTAATTAACCGTGAAAATATTGATGCAATACGAACAGCGGTTGTCGAGCTTGAAAATGCAGGATATATTACAAGGCAACAAGGACGTGACAATAAAGGGAAAATGACTGGCAACGAGTATAATATTTATGAAAAGCCGATTTCGGATAATCCGTTATTGGAAAATCCGACAACGGCAAAACCGATAGCGGAAAATCCAATGCAATTAATTAAAGAAGTAGCTATTAAAGAAAAAATAAATACTGAAGATATTAAATATCAATCTATCAATCAAGATGCGATGGATACGATTAAAAATTATCGCAGCATTCTTTATGATAATATTGAATATGATATTCTTTGTCAGCAGGAGGATAAAGAGCTTCTTGATGAAATTGTTGAAATAATGCTTGAATGTATCTGTTCTTCAAAGAAAACAATCTGTATCGGCAAGGAGGATATCCCAAAAGAGGTTGTTAAAAGCCGTTTTCTGAAAATCAATTCTGAGCATATAGAATATATCCTCTTTTGCATGAAGAGAAACACAACAAAAATCCGTAATATCAAGGCTTATCTGAAATCCGTTATCTATAATGCACCGACAACAATGAACAGCTTTTATTCGGCTGAGGTTAATCACGATTTATATTGGACGGATTAACCTCCGTCCTTTACTTTTGAAAAAGACTTTGGTATAATTTGTGTATGCGAGAGCTATAAATCGGAATTTGACTAAAAAAGAATATTAAAGCTATACATGATGAAAGGATTCAAACATATGAGAAGAATTAATATTATGACTTGGAATGTCGATTGGTTTCGAAATGGCAAAAGGTCAGGCAAACCAAAAGAATACTTTGAAAAAGATTATGATTCAAACAGCTATGTAGAAATAGTCAATATTATTAAAGAGTTTCTTGAACACAATAATGCAATTGCATTTATTCAAGAAGTACCTAATAAAATAAAAGATAACAATGGTTGGAGAGAATGTGCATATCTTAAAAGATTAATTATTGATTTTCCAAATGACGTATATGATATTTCTTTAAATAACGCTTTTACAACTAGATACACATTATCAATTTCAAAAAAAAGTGTTTTTAAAAACGTTTCTAGTTATAAACCGAGCAATAATAGAACAATAGCAAAATGTATTGATGATGTTACCCTTTTAAGTGTGCATATGCCGACCGGCTTTGCTTCTGGCGATAGTAACGATAAAATGTGGGACGCCTTAATATATTATGCAAAATTGAAAAAAGATAAAAAAGAAAAGCTTATAATTGTGGGGGATTTTAACACTTATACTGGGTGCAAAGATAAATCTACCGAAACGAAATATAATGAGCTTCTCAAATTTACAACTGATATCACTGATATCGTTCCTGCTAATACAATTACTTTTGTCGGAAACACCCCTATCGATCATATTCTTATAAATTATGATTTAGTTAATAAAGCTACTATACAAGTTCAACCATCATTTGATTATAGCGATCATAAATTCCTAAAATGCAAAATATGATATAAGAAGTAATTTACTTCGTATATAGAAAAGGGCCTACACCACGTAGGCTCTTTTCTATGCCCAAAAACAAGGAGGAAATCACAATGTCCTATCCAATAAAAATCCCTTAGCACAGAATAAAATTCATAAAGGAGGAATTACCAATGCAGGAGCAAAACTCTGAAAAAACCGTTGATGACGGGTATGTATGAAACGTGCATGTGAGGTGACTTCTCATCCATATGAACCACAGCAGATACTATAAATTTTTCACCGCCTACTTTTAAAGCAACAAAATCATAGGCATCACTGAAAAATCGTTTTGTCTTTTCTTCACCAAGCCTTTCAAAAAACTCTTTATCCGATGTAATCAGAAACTCACACATGACATTGCTCTGCTTTTCTCCTGTAAGGCGAAGATTCCCTAAAAGATTGTATTTAGTCCTTATCCGTTCAAACTCTTGATGATAAGTTTCAGACTGAATCTGCTTGAGATGATAATTCAGATGCGAGCGTGAAAGGTCAATATCCTTGTTGCTGTAATTTTTGTTAAGCCGTTCATTGTGGCGTTCAATAAGGGTAACAGCACCAATCTTATGGTTTTCATTTCGAATGATTGCATAGCTCATATCAAAGCCTCCTTTTAGTGGCGTTATGGGAGCGAAGCGACAGCCTCTATTCTCGGAATAGTTCTAACCCACTATAACTATTTTTGCGAAAATAGTTGTGGGCCAGCCGTTCCTACTGGACTCCCTTTAAAATTCGGTCTGCGACCTCATGATTTGCAGGACATAGCCTGCAAAGTCAGGACACCCCTGCGGACATGGTTTCGGACGGCTTGATAAAAATATTAAGGTCAGCGGGCAAAAGTGCCGTCCGCCGTCCGAATGGCTTAAATACGTGGTTTATGATGTCCTGAATGCCTGTCCCAAGCCTGTCCAATGGCAATATTCTGACGTCCCGGACGCCTCGGACGCCAAAACCTCACGTCTATTGAAGAAATGATACATAATGAGTTTTGATACCCTTATATCCTCTAACCTCACGCCATGAATCAGCCTTAATATGGTTAGTAAAAGTGATACTATATTTATATGAATTCGCTTTTAGCCATGAACTGAAAGTATCCTTTTTTAGTGCTATAAGCAAATTCTTGTTGCACCAGTCAATATATGCAGTGTATAGAGTGGCAGTGCTTTCTTCAAAATCAGTACCAAAAGAAATGTATGCATTGTCTTGTAAGAACTCAATGATGTTAACTCTTTTATCTCCTTGACTTTTTTAAACTTGAATGTTATAATTTAACGCACAAATACTTAAGGTTAGGTGAAACTGAAAATGACAAAGTTTTTCAACGCTAATAATTATGGATTTCTCATTTTATACAATGTATTGTTTGATATTCCACTTGCATATGCTTTTATGATATTTTTTTGGCAGGGTATACATTGGTTATTTATACTGATAATTTTACTTTCAATTGGATTTAATTATTTTCTAAACAAAATAAAAAGCAATCAAAATATGGATAAAGGTATTTTAAATCGTTCAGTGATTTTAAGATGTATGTCTTTAGTTACTATAAATATTATTTCAATAATTGGAATGGCATTTCTAATGACCGTTATATCATGCTCAATAACTGGAATATGGCCTTGATTTTTATTAAATCAAGGCTATTATTATTAAACACCTCCTATGGTCTACATTTAAGCGGTCTTTTTGAAACGAAATCCTCACAGAAGATAACTTCATTTATACTATTTTTCTCACCGAGCCACAAAGGATACAAACAATCTTTGTTACCTTGCGGCATGGGTTCGTTTGACTGGAGGGGATTTGTATTGCTGTAATCGTTGTTCAATCAGTTCAACCTCCTGTTTTAGTTTTAATCTTCCTGATTTATCCTCATTAAGAAATTCTTCAAAAAGATAATCAGTTCTGTCGGTGTTCATAAGGCTTTCAACAAAAAGAGGATGGTGATTTTCTGCCATAGTTTTGGGAGAGTATTTCTTCCGCCATTCAAGAAGAAGTCTGGAATAATCAATAATTGATTTCCACGCTGACTTTTCCCACTGGTTATAAGCAAGCCGTTCTGACTGCCGTTGCTGATATTCTGTAATCTGTTCAGCAGACAATGGCTTGTCCACATCAATATGTAAGCCAAAATCATAGTTCAGCCTTTTCGCCGCATCAACAGATGAAATCCCAAATACTTTAGCCGTAAAGTCAATCATATCGCCATGTTCGCCGCATCCGAAGCAATGGAAATTCTTTTCATAAAGCTTCATGGACGGCGTTTTTTCGTTATGAAACGGACACAAACACATTCCATGAGAAGCCAAAGCACCATAAAACTTTGCAACATCAATCATATTAAGCTCTGATTTTACTTGCTCGAAAATTGTCATGCAGCACCTCCGAAGTAATTGAGTAGTGCTGTCTTTGAAACGAGTATCTTGCCTTTCTTGCCCTGACCTGTTCGGATATACGGTAGTTTTTCCTGTGCTATCAGCTGGCGGATTGTATGCTCGGACAAGCCTCTAATTTCCTCAGTACATTCCTTGATAGTGAGCATTTCTACTTTCTGCGTAATGTTTGGAGTTGGTGCAGGCTGTGTAATATCCGCTTCAAGTTTTGCCTGCAAGAGTGTAACCACCTCTGCTATAAGTTCCTGTTTTTGTTTGATTGTCATTGTTTTATCCTCCTGTAAATTTTATTTTTGAGAGAGCATTTACACTGTTCTTCACAAGTACCTACAAAATCAGCTTAAAATGTGAATTATTTGAGCCGTCTTTTTGTAACTTTGTAAGACTGCATAAAACATGTTTAATTTCTTGTTGAAAACTTATAAAGAATATGTCTCTTCACTCGTTAGGACAAAACATTGCATTTTTTATGGTCTTTTCAAAAAACTTTTTTGCAGGTTCTCTTAATTGCATAAAAATGAACATAGATTATGATAACTACTTGTATGTTTTGCACTCTCATAACTTAAGGACAGTCAGAGTCTGTTTTTTAGTAGTGAATCTGAAATTTTGGAAGTTTACACAGCAGAATAGTCTTTTTAGATAAGCCACGTTATGCAATTTGCCATCTCAGTAATATAGGACACTACAAGGACGTTTTGTCGGACTGCTTTTTCAAAGTTTGTACAGATGCATAAAGATAGGAAAGATTTTTATGATATAATTGACGAAATTTCATCTTCTATCGTTAGGAGGGGCAAAAAACAGCCTGTTTCTCGTGATTGAGAAACAGGCTTATATATCAAGACATAAAAAATTCGGCTTAGATACCCCGTAAGGATTGTTTACGGGGTATCTATCCGTTTTGCGATTATATAAAATACCTGAAGCATATATTGTATGCCTCAGGTTAGGGCTTTTATATGATTGAGCTGAAGCAAACAATGTTTGTATTAGGTGAAATACGCTAACAGGGAAAATATATTACAGATTAGGGGAGGTTGTATAAAAAGTAATAGATGCAGCTTTACAGCTTGTTGATTTTTAACAGAATTCATGATATAATAAAAATGCGAGTTTTTAAAATTTATATAAATATGAGTGATTTAATGAAAGTTGGTATTATTAGGTGCATGCAAACTGAAGATTACTGCCCAGGCACAACTGATTTTAAAATGATACGTGAGAAAAAGGGCGGTTTTGAAAATATTAAGGAAGATATTGAGATTGTTGGATTTATAAACTGTGGTGGTTGTCCCGGGAAAAAGGCGGTTCTGTGAGCGAGAGAACTTGTAAAGCGTGGTGCAGATACTATAGTTTTTGCCTCATGCATACAAAAAGGCAATCCTATTGGATATCCTTGCCCATTTGCAAAGAAAATGAAAGAAGTTATACAGAATGATTTGCCATCAGATATAAATTATATTGACTTTACGCATTAAATATATCACAACAATAAAAAAAGCTACGACTCCAACGTCATAGCTTTTTCACCAATTTTAGATTGTAGGAACGTATTTAAATAAATTTATCTTTTGTTAAAATGAATGGCTTTAACAGGACAATTATCAATTGCTTTATTAAGTTTTTCATCATCAAGAATGAAATCGTATTTTTTAACTTCCGCCTTTTTGCTGCTTATTTCAAAAAGCTCAGGATAATTCTTTACACACAACGAACAACCCATGCAAGAATTTCGGTTTATTATTACACCTTCTGGTTCAGATGTGGACTCGCTTGGTAAATCTTCATCTTTAACTATTTTGGATGTTATCCATGAGAAAATAACAATAGCAATAACAGTGAGAATCCAACGAATAGCCATGAATTTAATTCCTAAAAATTTAACTTCATTAAGAAGCATTGGAATTTTAATAACTGCCCAAGAGCTGAGTATTATGACGATATTTTTTATCGACGCACCTTTTTTATGAAGCATAATACAGAAAGGAAAAGCAGCATAAATAGGTCCTGCAGATATTCCACCAAGAAGGAAAGATAAAACAACGCCTTTTGATTTTGATTTCTTGCCAAGATACTTCATTATAGTTTCTTTTGGCACCCATACGTCAAGTAAGGCTGTCAGAACAAAAATGACGGGCATAATCATAAGCATTTCTTTTAAATAGTACCCACTGTTGCCTACTGCAGTTATACTAGTTTCAGGTTTTAAAATAAATATTACTGCATAAGCAATAATAATTATTGCTGTAAATAAATTTTCTTTAAGTATTTTTGTAACCTTTGTCATATTATAACCCCCATAACAAGTGCTATTGCAATAGCAAATATAAAGCTAAGTCCATTTCTGACTACTGTAAATTTTATTCCGAATTCTTTCTTTTCAAGTGGAAATGTAACAACTCCTACCATTGTTAGCGTTGTTAAAAAAGCGACAGAAGGGACAATTCCAACACCTGCATCAACAAGTGTGCCTACAAGAGGAAATGCTATGAAAGCTGGAATTAGAGTGATTGTTCCAAACAGTGCGGATGCGATAGTAGCAACTAAAACATTTTGCTTTTCAACAAATCCAGCAATTTGTTCCGGCGGAAGCAAAGCCAAGACAAGTCCTATAAGTAAAATAATTGACAATATACTGATAAGCATATTTTTACCCATACCAAAAGCCATTTTAAGTGCCGTTTTTGTTTTTTCTTTATTTTTTGTCAAAGAAAAAACAAGAAAAATAATAGTACCTATCCAGATTGCCATAGTGAATATATCCATTAAAATTCCCCCTTTATTATTCAATAATCTGATTATAAGGAATTTTACTATATTATAATAGACACCAATGTTTCTTTTTGATATAATAAAAAAGGAAAATTAATATGAATGAATTTGAATTTCTAAAAGCTGTTCCAATTATGAAATCCGTTAACGGTATTGAACAACTGATTTATCAACGTAAAATCATAATAAAAAAGTATGCAAAGGGTGAAACATTATACAATCAAGGCAGCTCCTGCAAGTCTCTTGATATTGTTGTTACAGGCAGCCTTGCAGCTTATTCTCTTACCGAAAATGGTTCTTCAACAATAATGTTTGAGTTTAAAAAGAATAGTATTATTGGTGCTAACCTGTTGTTTGCTCCTGAAAATATATATCCTCTCAATATATATTGTTCATCTAAATGTGAACTTGTCCATTTAGAAAAATCAGCCGTAGAAATAATGCTTCACGATTACGATTTTGTAATGTCATATATTAAGTCGCTATCTCAAAATTCTCTTGGACTTAATCACAAAATTGCAATGTTTTCACGAAAAACACTTCGCCAGAATATTATTGAGTATTTAATACAGCAGTCAATTACTCAACATTCGCAGACAGTGCATTTGCCTTTCAGCAAAAAAGAATTTGCCGATTATCTTGGAGTACAGCGTCCTTCACTTTTCAGAGAACTGAAAAAAATGCAGCTTGACGGCATTATTAGTATTGAGAACCGAGAAATAACAGTATTAAAGCATATATAAAATTATTTTAATCTTTAAGTACAAACTTGTTCTTATTAAACTCAATAATACCTCTGTCCCGCAATTTGCATAATTCGGCAGACATAGCACTGCGGTCAACGGAAAGATAATCGGCAAGCTCCTGCCTGTTAAATGGAATGCTAAACGAATTGCTCCCTGCTTTTTTTGCCTCTGACAACAAATAAGCAAGGAGCTTTTCTTTTGTTGTCCGCTTTGAAATAAATTCAATTTTCTGACTTAGCATAATATTTTTATTTGCAACAATGCGAAGCATATTATAAATAAGCTTGCCGTGAAAAGTGCAGTTATGCGGGCAGACTGTGATAATTCTTCTGTAGTCAATCAGCATGATTTCACAATCCTCAACTGCAAATACACTTACTGGAATTATTTTTATATCCGCACAGGCAAATGCTTCGCCGAAAAGCTGTCCCTTTTCAACGGATGCAACAATGTTTTTATTGCCGTAAAAATCCTCTTTCACTACCTGTGCCTGCCCCGAAAGAACTATTCCCACATATTCAGATTTATTGCCGGCAAGAAAGATTGCTTCCTTAGCTTTGTAATTTTCTGTTTTTGCCGACAAGCATTTTAATAAGGATTTTATGTCCTCTGATTCAATATCTCGGAATAAAGAAACCGTTTTAAGTACAGTCAAATATTTTTCCATAAAAATTCTCACTTTCGTTGTAAATACAACAGACATATTTTTATCATTATATTATAATATAGCCACAAGGTCAAGATAAAAGCTAATAATAAGTTCGGAGGATAAAATATATGATAAGGAAAATAATAAAAATCGATGAAGAAAAATGTAATGGCTGCGGTCTTTGTGCTGAAGCCTGTCATGAGGGTGCAATAGGAATTGTTGACGGAAAGGCAAAGCTTCTTCGTGACGATTACTGCGACGGTTTAGGTGATTGTCTTCCGAGCTGTCCGACAGGGGCAATTACTTTTGAAGAGCGTGAGGCGGCTGAATACAATGAAGCGGCTGTTAAGGCTAATCAGATGAACAAGCAGGGTGAAAAGCTTCCATACGGTTGTCCAGGAACACAGTCAAAAACAATTAACCGTCATGAAAAACAAACTGTGGTAAGTAATACTGCGGCAGTTAGCCAGCTTTCACAGTGGCCTGTTCAGAT
Source organism: Ruminococcus sp. (assembly GCA_022641595.1). Lineage (GTDB taxonomy): Bacteria > Bacillota > Clostridia > Oscillospirales > Ruminococcaceae > Ruminococcus. The sequence goes on from JALCDN010000032.1 coordinate 9,784, forward strand.
TAAGCTTGCTCCAGTAAACGCACCTTATTTTAACGGAGCAAATCTACTTATATCAGCTGACTGTACAGCTTATGCATACGGCGATTTCCACAATAAATTTATACGAAACAGAGTAACACTTATAGGCTGTCCCAAGCTTGACGAGGGTGATTATGCTGAAAAATTACAGGCAATTATTCAGCGTAATGAAATAAAAAGTGTTACTGTTGTCCGAATGGAGGTTCCATGCTGTGGAGGTATTGAAAATGCCGTAAAAAAAGCATTGCAGAACAGCGGTAAATTTATTCCATGGCAGGTATTGACTATAAGTACAAGCGGTGATATAATAGAATAGAATAGAATAAGGGGGAAAATATATGACTGAACAAACTTTTAAATTAAGCGATAATACTCAAAAGGTTATTGAGGCTGTTATTAAAGATGAAAATATCCATTATATGCATATGGTTCTTCCGGAAGGTGAAGGTCTTCCGATTCACACAACAAATGCAAATGTTTATATGACTGTAGTGTCAGGAGAATTGTCAATATCTCTTGCAGGTTCAGAATTCAATAATTATCCTGAACGGACTGTTCTTAAAATTCCACAGGGAATTGAAATGAATGCAAGAAACAACGGCGAGAAAACGCTGGAGTTAATTGTCATAAAATCACCTGCACCAAAAAATTAAGGAGGAAATAGAAATGAGTATGTTTTGTTATCAGTGTCAGGAAACAGCCGGCGGAAAGGGCTGTACAGCAAGAGGTGTATGCGGTAAAAATGAAGAGGTTGCAAAGCTTCAGGATCTTCTTATTTACACCCTAAAAGGAATTTCGCAGATTGTTGTAAAGGGAAAGCTTGATGTCAATAAGCTCGGCGATACAAATTATCAGGTTCTGAACAGTCTTTTCATGACTATTACAAACGCCAACTTTAATGCTGATTATATTGTAAATCAGATTAAGAAAATGCTCTCAATCAGAGATGACCTGAAAAAATCAGTTACTCTTGAAAATCCTCATGATGCCGTTATATTTACTGCTGATACAAAAGAAGCTATGCTTGAAAAGGCAGTTAATATTGGTGTTCTTTCAACTGAAAATGAGGATGTCCGTTCTCTTCGTGAGATGATTACCTACGGTTTAAAGGGTATGGCAGCTTATACTGAACACGCAACAAATATTGGAAAAGAAAATAATGAAATCAATGCGTTTATTTATGAAGCACTTTCAGCAACCCTTGATAATTCACTCTCCGCTGATGACCTTGTTGCACTGACACTCAAAACAGGCGAATACGGCGTTAAGGCTATGGCACTTCTTGATGAGGCTAACACATCGAAATACGGAAATCCTGAAATAACTTCTGTTAATATCGGAGTAAGAAATAATCCTGCAATCCTTATTTCAGGACATGACCTTACCGACCTTGAACAGCTTCTTGAGCAGACTAAGGGAACAGGCGTTGACGTTTATACGCACAGTGAAATGCTCCCTGCACATTATTATCCTGCATTTAAGAAGTATGACAACTTTGTAGGAAACTACGGCAATGCATGGTGGAAACAGCTTGAGGAATTTGAAACATTTAAGGGAGCTATTCTCTTTACTACAAACTGTATTGTTCCTCCAAAAAGCGAAGAGATAAGAAACAGAATTTTTACAACAGGCTCGTGCGGATACCCAGGAAGCAAGCATATTGAAGCAGATGAAAACGGCAAAAAGGACTTTTCCGAAGTAATCGAGCTTGCTAAAAAATTACCGTCACCACAGGAAATTGAAACAGGCAGTATTGTCGGCGGATTTGCACATAATCAGGTATTTGCTCTTGCAGACAAGGTTGTTGAAGCTGTAAAATCAGGAGCAGTAAAGAAATTTTTTGTTATGGCTGGCTGTGACGGACGTATGAAGTCAAGAAGCTACTATACAGAATTTGCTGAAAAGCTTCCAAAGGATACAATTATCCTAACCGCAGGCTGTGCAAAATATCGTTATAACAAGCTTAATCTTGGTGATATCGGCGGTATTCCGAGAGTTCTTGACGCTGGGCAGTGCAACGATTCCTATTCGCTGGCTGTAATTGCACTTAAGCTTAAAGAAGTATTCGGACTTGACGATGTAAACAAGCTTCCTATCGCTTACAATATTGCATGGTATGAACAGAAAGCAGTAATTGTGCTTTTGGCTCTGCTCTATCTCGGAGTTAAAAATATTCACCTTGGTCCTACACTTCCTGGATTCCTCTCACCTAACGTAGCTAAGGTACTTGTAGAAAAGTTTGGCATTGCTGGAATTGGCGAAGCTGATTCGGATATTGAAATGTTTATGGCTTAATAATAAGTTTAGTCCGTCTGTTATTATATACTGTAACAGGCGGACTTGATTTGTTAGATGTAAATGTATTGCATAAATGGGGGTTTAAAATGAACAGTATTGCTAATGTTCTTAATGCGATGATAATGTACTATTCGGGAGATCCAAAAAGGATAAGTCATTTCCTTAAAGTTTACGGATTTGCCAAAGCAATAGGAGAAAATGAAAATATCGGAAAGGAAACACAGCATATTCTTGAAATTACAGCATTAACTCATGATATAGGGATAAAGAATAGTGAAGCAAAATGGAAAAGTTCAGCAGGTAGTTATCAACAGACAGAGGGACCACCCGAAGCAAAAAAGCTTCTTGAGAGTTTAGGCGTTCAAACGGAAATAATAGAACGGGTTTGCTGGCTTATTGCACATCATCATACATATACGGATATTATCGGAATAGATTATCAGATACTTATTGAAGCTGATTTTCTCGTAAATGCATATGAGGATGATATGTCAGCGAACGCTGTTAGAAGCTTTAGAAATAAAATTTTTAAAACAACTTCAGGAATAATGTATCTTGATAATATTTTTAAGATGCATTAAGATGTGAATTTATCTGTTGAGCATATGAGGAAACGTATTATTTATGTTTCCTCATATGCTTTTATTATTAAACAACGCAAAATCGGCATTTATTTGACTTGTTAGAGTGTGGATATCGGAACGCCCGTTAGTAATTCCATGACCGAGCTTTACACCATGATGAGGTATTTGCAGAATGATACGCTTAAACGCAATGGAATGCAAAATTTTGACGCATGGGCAGCGAACTTCGCTGAAGCAGTTACTGCAATTGAGCTTGCGCCCGAGGGCACTGGATACAGGGCAAAAACAAGATTTGCAAAGTTTTATAATCTGCCTGAACTTATGAATATGTTTCGTGACTGTGCTGATATAAAGACAGCTGATATGCTCAATCTTCCCGTACCAGAAGCACATTTTCATAATATTGTTGTAAAGCCTACTGAACTTCAGAAAGAAATGGTTTCGGAGCTTTCAGAAAGAGCAAAGCTTGTTCATGATAAGGCAGTTGAGCCAGAAAAAGATAATATGCTTAAGATAACATCAGACGGGCGTAAAATTGGACTCGACCAAAGAATGATGAATCCTCTTCTCCCCGATGAACCGGGCACAAAGGTTAATGCATGCCTTGAAAATGTTCACAGGATTTATACCGAAACGACTGTAAGGAAGTCCACACAACTCATTTTTTGCGACTTTTCGACACCGAAAACTGACGGTACTTTCAATCTTTATGATGATATTCGTGACAAGTTAATAGCAAAAGGGGTTCCAAAAGAAGAAATTGCATTTATTCACGATGCTGATACTGAAGTTAAGAAAAAGGAGCTTTTTGCAAAAGTGAGAAGCGGAAAAGTACGAATTTTACTTGGTTCAACGGCGAAAATGGGAGCAGGCACAAACGTACAGGACAAGCTTATAGCACTCCATCACCTTGACTGCCCTTGGCGTCCGAGTGACCTTGAGCAGCGCGAAGGAAGAATTATCCGTCAGGGTAATGAAAACAAAGATTATGGCGGCGTAGAAATTTTTCGTTATATGACTGAGGCAACCTTTGATGCTTATCTGTATCAGACCATAGAAAACAAACAGCGGTTTATCAGCCAGATTATGTCCTCAAAATCGCCTGTGCGTTCATGTGAGGATGCTGATGAAGCAACACTTTCCTATGCTGAGGTTAAGGCTCTTTGTGCAGGAAATCCGCTTATAAAAGAAAAAATGGATTTGGATGTTGCTGTAACAAAGCTAAAGGTATCAAAAGCGAATCACGTTAATCAGCAATATCGCCTTGAAGATCAGGTTTTAAAGCATTTCCCCGAAGCTATCCGCAAAACTGAAGCTCGTATAAAAGGTTATAAAAGTGACAGTGTTCATCTGAAATCAGTGAATTCACAGCTTGCAGACAAATTCTCTCCTATGGTTATTCTGGGCAAAGAATATATAGAAAAGGAAATGGCAGGTGCTGCTCTTATTGAAGCCTGCAAGCAGATAAAATCTTCTGAAACTCTCGAACTTGGTTCATATAAAGGCTTGAGGTTAAAGCCCTTAACCCATTGAGAATAACCCTTTGACTGCTGAGCCTTGAAACTGTTTTCAATATCAATGATAAGATTTCTTCCAACAGCATTTTCCTGAGCAGAAATTTTCTTTGCAGAGCCGTGAATTCTGTTCTTTATCATCTCTTCGGTATAGTTCTCACCAAGGGTTTTGGAACGAGTAAAACGCTCCTGTCCATCAGCACGAAAAGATATATATTTGCCCTGCTTGATTTCATATTTTTCACACTGCATTAAAGCCAAAAATTCATCCCAGTCCTTTGCTTTTAGAATACACTTGTCGATGTTTTGACGGAGCAGTGATTTCCAACTCCTGCCCTGCTTATCCTGTGAATGTTCATAATGAGATTTACCATGTTCTTTAGGCTCAGTAATGACAGATAACCCGTTCTCCTTGCATAGATTATCGCTGATTCTACGAATATAATAATAGCTGTTAGGACTGCTGTTGTATTTGCTGTAATCTTTGAAGCTGACAGAGTTTGCTATCACATGATTGTGTATATGTCCTTTGTCAATATGTGTAGCACAAACATACTGAAATTCCCCCCTGAAAACCTTGTCGGCAAGCTCCTGACCTATCTTGTGAGCCGTCTCATAATCAACCTCTCCAGGTGAAAAAGATTGTATCAAATGGAAGGCAAGATAACCGTCTTTCTTATCAGCATTTTTCTTAACCTGATTGAATTGGAACACGGCAGTTTCTGGCGAACAGGCATATCCAGACACAAGCATTTTTTCATCAGTTTTATCAGGATTTTGAATGTAATCAAGAGCTTTACTCAAGGTAGTTGTGATAGGATGGATTTCAGTAACTGCCATATTTCCTCCTGACTTTTCTTAATCTGTCGCATATCCTCAGCGTAAATATTATCGGTAGCATTGACACGTTTTGCAATCTGATTTATGTTACGAGAAACGCCTGTAAGGTTCTCGGCAATCTTATCAAAATTAGAGTAATCAACTTGCAGAAGATAACCGTCAATCGCCATTTTTCTAAGATAACCGGACATATTTTTTACTTTCATAAGTTCCATTTTCTTTTGAATGTGTGCTTTTTCTTCTTCCGAAACGTAAAAAGTGAGCATAACTTTTCTCAACCGTTCTGCCATGTCAATTCCTCCAGTTGCAAATGAGTATTTGTTTGCATATATCAAAGGCAGTATTGCCTTTTAAAAAGGGTTTGGGATATCCCAACAAGCGAATTTTTGAGGGATTTCAGCATAGCTAAATCCGATAAAATTCTGATTTGTCAGCGAGTGAGTTTTTGTAAAAAACGCCGAGTGTCTAGACAAATCATATGCTTGCTATCATCCGAACATGTCCCGCAGGACTTGACGACTTTCTCAGAGAGCCGTCAGCAGACATTATCAAAAGAATGCTCACTCAAGCAAGTCCTCAACCTCACAACTGAGCGTTTTCGCAAGCCGTATCGCAACGCTCGCTTGTGCTTTAGAAATATCATTCTGACGCTATTCATAAACCAAAATAAGCAAGCAGAATTATTGCTGACAAAAACCAAATATAACATCCAATTCTTTCAGGAATTCTGTTGACTTTTGATGATTTTCATGGTACAATTATTTCTAGATAGTTTACAATATATGGCCAACCGATTGAAATGCCATGCAACAGCAGACGAAATTTATGAGGCTGTGGCAAAGAGCATCCGACAATCAGCCGAGGGACAGTATACCGTAACCTCAATTTGCTGGCACAGGAAGGCAGAATTTATAAGATTGAAATTCCTGACGGTTCAGATTGTTTTGCTCATATCTGTGAAAATCATTATCATATGCGCTTTCAAAAATGCGGTCGTATATTTGATGTAGCGCTTAGCCATATTATAGATTTAGGAAATTCGTTACAAGAAGCACATGGGTTCACTTTTTTCGGACTTGACATTATGATTAGAGGTCTTTGCACATAATGTCGTGATAAATGTGGATAAGAAAAACAGGCGCATACGGGAGCAGAAAACCCGTAAATATATGTTATAAAAGGAGAATGTTCTATGAGAAGCATTACAACATTGGATTTGCAATACGCACACAGATTTTACGGTTTCAAGGGGGAAGCGCAGTATCTCCACGGGCATACCGGCGTTTTGACTATCGAGGTAGAGGACACTGTAGAACCCAGCGTTAACATGGTTTTTCCCTGCAATGAAATTCAGAAAACCGCATGGAATGTTCTGAAAAATTTTGATCACGCACTGATACTGCGTGAGGACGATCCACTGCTGCCGGCTATCCTTAAAGTTTATGAGGAACAGGGAATCCGGGACGGCGCACCCACCAACAAGATGAAAGGTCCCACTTTCAAAACAGAGTTGGCAAATGCGTATCCAGAGTGCCGTCTTGTGGTCACAAAGGAAACCATGACCGTTGAGGGCATGATTAAAATTGTATATGAACTGTTGAAGGACAAGCTGAATATTGTAAAGCTCACCTTTACCAGTGGAGTGAATGCCGCCTCTGCGGAATTTGAAACAAAGAATAAGATCGATCGTTGCCCTCTGTGTGGGATTGCTCTGAACGAGAACGGCGTCTGCCCGAAATGCGGATATAAAAAACAATAATAAGGATACAAATATAATGTGCCCCTAATTGTTAGACCAAGATTCTACTGATTGAGGGGCGGTTTTTAAAGGAAGAGTACAGCTTATTGTAAACAAGAAAGGAAGTATTATAATGGATCCAAAAGTAATGCAGAAACTTAGTTACGGGTTATTTATTTTAACTTCACATGATGGTAATAAAGACAATGGCTGTATTATCAATACTGTTACGCAGGTAGCAAGTGAACCCAACACAATCTCGATTTCATTAAATAAGTCAAATTTCACTCATGATATGATACTAAAAACAGGGAAATTCAACATTTCTGTGCTGAGTGAGAACGCCCAATTTGATACATTTAAGCATTTTGGTTTTCAGAGTGGGAAAAATGCGGATAAATTTGCAGCTGTTTCTATATCTCGTGCTGATAACGGTGTCGCTGTAATTCATACAGAGGAAACAAACGCATTTATTTCTGGAAGAGTATTGCAGAGCATTGATCTTGGAAGTCACACTTTATTTATTGCAAGTGTAGATGATGGGGAAGTATTCTCTGATGTTCATTCTGCTACGTATGCATATTACTTTGCCAATATTAAACCGAAACCAGAAGTGAAGCCGGAAATAAAAAAAGGATGGATCTGTACAATATGCGGTTATATCTACGAGGGAGACAAACTTCCGGATGATTTCATCTGCCCAGTGTGCAAACATCTCGCACCTGATTTCAAACCGTTATAGAATTGAATATGTAATTAGGAGGTTATTATGTTAGATAATAAAATAAGAGATCTGATCAATGAACAGATCAACAAGGAACTCTATTCTGCGTACTTATATCTTGATTTCGCCAACTACTATCATGAACAGGGATTAGATGGATTTGCAAACTGGTATGATATACAGGCACAGGAAGAACGGGATCATGCAATGCTGATGAGGACGTATCTTCATAACAATGGAGAAAAAGTGTTGCTTGATGTAATTAATAAACCTGACAAGACTTATGAGAATACTGATTCACCGTTAAAAATGTCTTTGGAACACGAACAGTTTATTACTGCTTCTATTAACAACATTTACCGTATTGCAAGTGAGCTTCATGATTATAGGACTATGCAGTTCTATGACTGGTTTATAAAAGAGCAGGGAGAAGAGGAAAAAAACGCAGAGGATTTAATTCGTAAATATGAACTCTTTGGCTCTGACCCGAAGGGACTGTATGCTTTGAATCAAGAACTGCTTTCTAGGGTTTATACTGCATCTTCTTTCACTGTCTAGGCGCAGATAAATAGTTAAACAAATTAACTTAAAGGAGAACTAATATGAATTATGTATGCAAGGTGTGCGGCTATTTTCATGAAGGAGACACACCACCGAAGGAATGTCCGAAATGTCATCAGACCGATGTCTTTGAGGCTGTAAAGGAAAAAAATCCTTATGTGGGCACAAAGACAGAAAAGAATCTGTTAGAAGCATTTGCAGGCGAGTCTCAAGCCAGAAACAAGTACACCTATTTTGCTTCTGTGGCGAAGAAGGCATGCTATGAGCAGATTGCTGCACTGTTCCTGAAAACAGCAGAAAACGAAAAGGAACATGCGAAACTCTGGTTCAAGGCACTTGGCATGTTAGGAGACACTTCCGAGAATCTTGAAGAAGCCGCCAATGGTGAAAACTATGAGTGGACTGATATGTATGACCGTATGGCAAAGGAAGCGGATGAAGAAGGCTTCCATGAACTCGCAGAGCAGTTCCGAGGCGTAGCTGCAATTGAAAAGACGCACGAAGAGCGATACAGAAAGCTGGTTCAGAATGTTGAACTGAAAGAAGTCTTCAAAAAGAGCGAAGTGAAGGTCTGGGAATGCCGTAACTGCGGCCATATCGTAGTCGGCACCAATGCACCCGATGTTTGCCCTGTTTGCGCTCATCCGCAGTCCTATTTTGAAGTAAGCGCCCAGAACTATTAATTCAGAAAGTCTTGGAGGTATTAATTATGGAAATGAAATTTTACAGATGCGCTCATTGCGGAAAAATCATTGCCGTTGTGAAAGAAACCGGAGTACCGATCATGTGCTGCGGCGAAGCAATGAAGGAAATCGTCCCCGGCACTTCCGATGGAGCCTTAGAAAAGCATGTTCCGGTTTATGAAGTCAAGGACGGCAAGGTCACTGTCACTATAGGTTCAGTTGCTCATCCTATGACAGAAGAACACTATATCGAATGGGTTTCTCTAGAAACTAAATCTGGCAACCAGAGAAAATGTCTAAAGCCCGGAATGGAACCGAAGGTATGTTTCTACATTTGCATGGACGATGAGGTGGAGGCTGTTTACGCATACTGCAACCTTCATTCTCTTTGGAAGGCCTAATCAGTTTATTGATAAAAGTGCTTTATCGGCAGGGTGTTTCACTTGCATCAAAATTTTGACTTATATTTCACACAAAAGCCCTATAAATACGCCGTTTCAGCGTATTTATAGGGCTTTTGATACGGTTTTGCCATTGACGACTGGTGCTACCATCAGGCAATGTCAAGGTCGGTTTCTGTCAAATATTTTATACGGAGATACCGCTTCGTGACCCAACCCTTTCCCACCACATAGCGCAGACCAGCATCAACGTAGAATTCCTATCCAGGAAGGTTTCGACCATCCGAGCCCTTCGCCGAATATCCCGATTCATCCCTTCAATCACGTTGTTTGTAAGAATTTTCAGTCAGTGCTGTAATGGAAAATACATGTAGGTCAGCGTCTCCTCAATCAGCATATCAAAATCGCCCCGGAAAGCAACACAAAAAAATATTTTTCATAAGTTTTTGACTAATCCCTAATATTGTTCTTGTATAAAATCGCTACAAGCACTTTTTCATAACTCCCGATGTTATGAAAAAATCGGAATAATCCCTATTACATACGCTGCATCTATGTCAAAGAAAAACCCAGTTTTATGCGGCTTTACCGTCATTTTGCACTATTGACAGAGCGAAAAATATGTTGTAAAATAGCAACACAGAGAGATACTCTGAACATATTATGACAAACGGTCGGAACATTAATTTCCGTAATTCCGCTTGCCATTGTAACGGAACTTGCTAGCTGTTGCACTTACATAACAATTGAAAAACATCAGCCTTGTGCTGATATTTTCAGGGTAGTTATACCCTCTTGTTGTTATGCCTGTGTGACGGCTTTTTGTTATGCCTGTATTATTTCATTGCCCTGCCCTGTTGAGTTCGTCCGATACCGATGAGCATTGGGGTGTAATGATGAAATACGCCCCGAATCTGTCCACAAAAATGAAAGCAGAAAGGAGAGTTTTAATGCCAATTTATCGAAGTGAGAAAACTAAGGATTATGTTGTTATGAGCAACGTTTTCCTGCAACGAAAAGACCTGTCAATTAAGGCTAAGGGCTTGCTTGCATATATGCTGAGCCTGCCTTATAACTGAAAATTTACGGTTGGTGGGCTGACTTCACAGCTCAAGGAATGTAAAAGCTCCGTTGCCGCAATGCTGAACGAGCTTGAATGTAATGGCTATTTGCGACGGCATTACACGAGAACTGCAGGAGGTAAAATTTCAGAAGCCGTGTATGAGATTTTTGAAGAGTCTGTACCCCAAAACCCAACGTTGGATAAGCCTACATTGGAAAAACCGCAAGCGGATAATCCACAAACGGTTTTACCTCCGCCGGAAAAACTGTCGATGGTATTATAGGCGGGTTACTAAGTATTAAGTAAATAAATACGTAAATACAAAGTATGTATTTAATCAAATCCTTATCAATCAATCATAAAGATAAGATGAGATGAGATGAGATGAGATGGGAGGACCAAAATGACAAAATACGAAATGGAAACAATCGTGAATTTCAAAGAGGCGGAAGACACTGCCTCCATTTACACCTACAATGTCGCTCTTAAAAACAAGTTGGCTAGATATGCAGAGAAATATCCCTCTCTCTGTCGGCTGACTGCTCAGACCGAGGACGGCAGTCGGACATATGAAGTGCCGAAGAAACGTCTGACAATTATGCTTACCTCCCCGATGAGCGAGGAACGCAAGGAAAAGCTCCGTGAAAACTGTTTGCAGAGAAAGGGAAGCGAGGTTGCGTGACTGTCACGTCTGTCACACTGTCACATCACCATAGAAACCACCCGCCCTAAATCAAGGCAGGTGGTTGGAGATGACGAAGACCTAAAATGGGACTGCATAAGATTAAGCGAATAGCAAGCATATGATTTGTGGCTACAGTGCCACAAAATCAGCTTGCTGGGATATCCCAGACCCTTAATTTTCTAACGAAATTAATTCGTTTTCATTTTAAAACACGGAAAAGCAAGCGTCTCGATGCTGATATTACACGAAAAGGCTGCTATGCACGCTTAACCCCTATTGACAAACCTATTTTAATCGTGTATAATGCGCTTTAAAGCATAGAAGTGGCGTGAAACTGACAATTACAATTTACAACAAGAGGAATCGAGATAAATCAAGTTTTATCTCCCGTCGGTGTGTTTGCTCACACTCTCCTCAAGAGGAAGAAAGGATATTAATATGGCAAATTCATATACAAACACAGCATTACTCGACCGTAACCGTCCAAGAAAAGTTGTGTTTTACGGACGTGTATCAACCGAACACGAAGCTCAGCTCTCTGCCCTTGAAAATCAGATGGAGTGGTATGAAGATATTGCAAAGCGTTACCCAAACTGGACAGTCGTTGACAAATATATTGACGAAGGCATTACGGGAACACAGGCAAAGAAAAGACCATCGTTTATGAAAATGATTGCTGACAGCAAGGCGGATAAGTTTGATTTAATCGTTACCCGTGAGGTTTGCCGTTTTGCCCGCAATACCGTTGACACCCTTACCCACACACGAGAACTCCGTAACATCGGCGTTGAGGTTTATTTCGTAGATGATAACATCTGGACTTTAGACGGTGACGGCGAGCTTCGTCTTTCTCTGATGGCTACCCTTGCACAGGAAGAAAGCAGAAAAGTATCTGACAGAGTAAAAGCCGGACAGGCAATCAGCAGACAAAAAGGAACACTATACGGATGCGGAAATATTCTCGGTTATGATTTAAAACGTAATATTGATGAGGACGGCAAGTGGAATCCAAGCGAGAACACCTACGTAATCAATCCGGAGCAGGCGGAAACCGTGCGTATGATTTTTGATTTATATGAGCAGGGAAACGGATGTATGAAGATTGCAAACATTCTTACCGAGTATCACCGTAAAAATGCAACGGGAAATGTTCGTTGGGGGTATGGCAATCTCATTCGCATTATTTCAAACGCTACCTACAAGGGAATGGTTTGCTATAACAAATCCCGTAGTAATAATTATCTTGACCAAAAGCGTATCGTAAACCACAACAGGGACACCTACGTCTATGAGAAAGGTAATTTTGAGCCTATCATTTCAGAAAAACAGTGGGATAAATGCAATGCTATTCTGAAATCAAGGAGAAAGGTTATCGGTAAAGATACCAAAGGCAATGACATTGTGAATGGAGTATGTCCGTCCACTGACCTTTGGTCGAACAAACTGAAATGCACCTGCGGAGCAAAATTCCGCAAGAATATTTATCATAAAAATACTGACGGTTCGCATACCTTCTGCTATCTTTGCTATAATCAGATTAACAACGGCAAGGCGGCAAAGCGTGCGGCTGCTGGGCTTGATACCGAGGGCTATTGTGATAACAAGCTTGTGCTTCAATGGCGTATGGATATGATGAGTGAATTTCTTATCAGCGAGGTTTGGAAAAACAAGAAAGCCGATATTGATACGGCTCTCGAATATATTCAAAAATATTATGTTGCCGAGAAGCCTGTTGAAAAGATTGATAATTCGGCGATGATTGATAAGAAAATAGTGGCTTTGAAGGAAAAAATAAACAAGCTGATTTTAATGCGTACCGAGGGCGAAATCACAAAGGACGAGCTTGCAAATCTCCGTTCACAGCTTGATGCTGAAATTGCACAGCTTACCGAACAAAAAAACAGTATTCACCAAACCGTTGATGAAACTCCGTCAGACGAACCTGACATTGTAAAAATAAGAACGGCACTGGAAAGCCTCGGCGGTAATCCGTCGGAACAGCTTTCAAAAGATTTTCTTGACGAAATCATCGTTGATGTCATTCCCGACGGTACGGGAACTTACGAATGGCACATCAATCTCGGGAACAAAACCGAATCCGTGAAGCTCGTGGCAGTCGGCGACAAACGTAACAAAAAGGAAAGACCGTATGTTCATCTTTACGGTCAGGAGGCGGAGAAATCCGCTTCCGCTTTACATAATAATTATTCCGTTGTTACTGTTGTCAGATATGACTTTATCGCCACTCAACTGCACAGGCAGCTATACGTGATAGGGATTAGTCCACAAATCGCTATACAATGGGATTTCCCGATAACCTTTGAAATGGCGAGAGCCTTTCAAAAGGCAAACGGGCGATACTTGCGTGAAAGTCAGTGGACGGACATCACTTTGGTGATGAGCCTAGAACTCGGTTAATAGATTAAAGAAGTCCTGTATCAGACGGTAAACCGTCGGGTACAGGACTTTTCTGTTTCAATCGTATGAATTTAACCGAATGAAAGGCGGATTACTACAATGGCAAAAGAAAACATCAGAGGAACAGCACCGATAACACAAAACGAGGAGAATGTCAAGAGATTTTTTGAAGAAATTTTCTGGAACGCCGAAGCACAATCTACTCCGTTTGTCAACCCCAAATCGGCAAAAACTTTTCAGCCGTCCAATGCACAAACCGAAGCAGATGTCAAGGACTTTTTGGAATTTATTTCAGAGCTGAATGAGGTCAACGACAGCTTTGGTGAGCTGCTAGATGAAGCCTGTGAAGCATATTTTAACGACTTTGTCAACCCTGTTTTGAACAAAAGTTTATGTCTGACGAAAAAGCAGACAGACGCTCTCGTCAAGCACTACAACGAGCTTTTCGATATGCTCCTTGAAATTGACGTGTTTCTCACGGAACTGAACGATTTTGTAGCGTATGAAGTGGAACAGCGTTTCATCGGCAAGCCTGACAGCAACTTGTTTTCTGTTACAAGTGACGATGACGGCAACATTGTCATTACAATCGGAAATCACAGATAATGTCCGAAGTGTTCCGTGTAGAGAAAAACAGGGACTACACAACAATGGCAAACTTCCATTTACGAGATAGAAACCTGTCGCTGAAAGCCAAAGGACTTTTATCCTTAATGTTATCATTACCCGACGACTGGGAATACTCCGTTGTGGGATTTGCTCAAATCTGCAAGGACGGCGTAAGCTGTATTCGGGCAACGCTGAAAGAACTTCAGGAAAACCATTATCTCACGTTGGAACAGTCCCGTGATGAAAACGGACGAATGTCACGAAATGAGTACACCATATACGAAAAACCGCTTACGGATTTACCGCTTACGGAAAAACCGTGTGCAGAAAATCCGCAAGCGGTAAATCCGTATGCGGAAAACCTCACACAATTAAGTAATAAGCAATCAAGTACAGAAATACAAAATACTGATTTATTAAGTATCAATCAATCTTATCCTGATGGGATAGAAGCGATAGACGCATACAAGCAAGTAATCTACGATAATATCGAGTACGACATTCTCTCTGCACAATATGACAGAGAACAGCTTGATGAGATAATCGAGATAATGCTTGAATGTATCTGCTCAAATGCCGACACAATCCGAATTGCACAGGACGATGTTCCGCAGGAGCTTGTTAAGAGCCGTATGCTCAAAATCAACTCGGAGCATATCGAATATATTTTCGGTTGCCTGAAAAGCAATACGACAAAGGTACGGAATATTAAGGCATATCTGAAAGCGGTTATTTACAATGCACCTGTCACCATAAGCAATTATTACTCGGCGGAGGTCAATCACGATTTATACGGCGGATAGCGCATCCGCCTTTACATACCCGTGAAAATGTGGTATAATTTACGAAAGAAAACGGCAAATCGACTTTATCAGAGAAAGTGGTATCTATGACAACTGAAACTGAAGCAATAAAAACAAGGATATTATCAACAGGTCAAGCAGAGATATTGCTTGAAGAAAATGATTTTTTAATTGTAAAATGGTTACAGCCTGAAATGAGGTTTTGTATGGCTGCATACCCATACGGAAAAACTGGAATGGCTAATAACGAACTGTGGGAACATAAGCTGACCGAGCAACAAGCAACTTATTATTTGGAGCATATTGATGAAGCCGTTGAATACTTCAAATCAAAACATCATTATTTTCATATTGAGATTAACGAAGTTGACTATGATAGTATTGTTAATATCGACACATACGGAATAAAATTTCGTGACTTTCATTGGTTAACGTATGAGGAATGTGCCTTTAATTTTAAACGTAAATATCCAAACAGCAGTGGGAAGTGTATTGGTGAAAGAGATATAACCGCTAATCCACCGTATATAGAGTTATACACCTTTTAT
>JALCDN010000033.1 GCA_022641595.1 Ruminococcus sp.
TTCAACATCAACTTCAACAACACCTGTAACAACAACCTCGACATCAACTTCAACAACACCTGTAACAACAACCTCGACATCAACTTCAACAACACCTGTAACAACAACCTCGACATCAACTTCAACAACACCTGTAACAACAACTTCGACATCAACATCAACTTCAACAACACCTATAACAACAACTTCGACATCAACCTCAACTTCGACATCCACATCATCTACGTCAACTTCTACTTCGACATCAACCTCAACTTCGACATCCACATCATCTACGTCAACTTCTACTTCGACATCAACATCAACTTCTTCGAAGAGCGTAGTTACTTCATATGTAACAGAATGTCAGCTGACATATGGTCTGTATTTCTCACATGACACTAAGTCATTCAATATAGGCCAGATTCAGAAGATTGTTATGTTCTATGAATTCACAGATGGTTCAACATCAACTCAGGATGTAACTTCACAGGTTGGTTACAACGGACAGACTCCTTTCAGCACATTTAATCATATCGACAATGCATATGACGTGCCGTTGTACATCGGAACAACACCACTTGTATATAAGGATGGTACTCCGGTAACTGTTCTTGCAATGATCGGTGTAAAGGGTGATGCAAACCTTAATAATGTTGTTGATGCAGTCGATGCTTCGAGTGTATTGACAAATTACAGCTTGACCCAGATAGGCACAAGTACAAAGCTCTTTACAGGCACATCTGATGCTTTGAAGAAACTTCTTGACAAATATCAGTCTTATATAACATTTAGCGATGGATTCGATGTTTATAATGAACTCGCAAGCTTCCTTGCAGATGTTGATACAGACGAATATTCAGAAGGTAACTGGCACGCATTAGCTTCAGGCAGACGTCTTGATGCCGTTGATTCATCGTCTATTGTTACATTCTACAGCCTTGTTCAGACGGGTTCACCAGATAATTCAGCAACATGGGACAAAGTACTTGGACGTAAATCAACAAATGCATAATTCATGCAATTGTAATTCAATCAACATCGAAGATTTAAAGATGCTGTAAAATTATAAAAGCGAAATATCCCGATATCTTAAATGATATCGGGATATTTTTTGTAAAAAATAAGCTGCACATTTTGTGCAGCTTATTTCATATATAATTATTATAGTCTGTCGATCCATGAGTATAAGCTTTTAGCAATATCTTTATATACGGTAAGGCAGTCGCTTTCATTGAGGATCTCGTGTCGCATACCGTCAAACAGTCTGTGTGAAACACTTTCATATCCTAAATTTTCGAGCATTTGAACAGATTTGAAGAAACGTTTTTCTGAAATCATACAAGGGTCATTCTGACCTGAAATAAAACGGATTGGAAGGTGAGAATTTTCAACACGCCAGCCTTCGTCTGAATAAACCTGACGAAGAAGTGAAAGTAGTGCCGAATATCCGTTAAGTGTGAAAATGAAATTGCAGTTAGGGTCAGCTGCATAAGCAGATACTACATTACTATCTGAGCAAATCCATGGAAAATTTGTATTTTCGTTTTTAAATGGTTTAGAGAGAGTAGTTTGTAAAATAGAATTGATTTTGTCGCTTCGGTAATGGCTGCCCATTTTTTGCATCAAAGCGGTTTCAACATTGAAAGCGAATTTCGAGAAACGTTTAAAAGATGGAGAGCCGACAATGAACAGACCATTTATTTCCGTATCATAGCGTTTGATGAAAGCTCTTGCACCAAGAGACCCCATACCAAAGCCAATAAGGAAGTAAGGTAAGGATGGATATACCTGCTTGACTATAGTGGAAAGCTGGTGAATATCATCGACATAGCCGACATCGCCGTTCTTATAAAGGAAACCGAGGTCATCTTCCGAGCAGATACTCTGACCGTGACCTCTGTTATCGTGGATTACGCAAATAAAGCCCTCAGCAGCGAGGTAATCTATAAAAGGCATATAGCGTTCCTTGTAATCGCACATATCGTGTACGATCTGGACAACGCCATTAAAGTCAGGTGAAGATGGAACAGAAATTAGTGCACTTATTTCAAGACCGTCATGGTCCGAAGTGAATTTAAAATTCTTGATATCTGCATTTAGCATAACAAGTAAGCCTCCTTAAAGCAAGAATCAATGAATAAGAATGCAAAAACAAAATCAAGACCTATATTATTTTAGCACATTTGCGACATAAAATCAAGGATTTTGGCAAATTAGTAATGCAAGTGGGTAAAATATAAAAAATCCTTCGCAATGAGCGAAGGATTTTAAAAGCGGGTAATTTGGGAAAATCAAGTAGTAGACTGAGCAATGAAGCTATCGAGCTTGTTATACCAGTACATAAAAGCGGAAGTTCCGGTAATATAGTTTTCACGGATAATGTAGCCGGAGTACTTGCCATTAATCATAAGCCAGTAGTTTGTATCGTCAGATTTAATGAACTGCATAGTTTTGTGTGAGCCGTCTTTGTAGGTGTAATCGGCAGTAATTGATGGTTCACCTGAAGGAACAGCGTCAACGTCAACCGAGCTGAATTTGATGCTTCCGAGTGCAGTGTAGAAGTTGTAGAAGAAACCGAGAGCGTCGTTACCAAGAGCATCAATATCAGTGCCGTTTACATCGTACTGAGTTTTATCAGAGTCGATGTTGAACGAAATTAGTTTGCCATTGTAGTTAAGGTCGAGCTTAGAAGCTTTACCGATATCCTCCTGCTGAACTGTGTCAACGAGGAAATCTCCTACATTTTTTTCAATAAAGTCAACGTCCGAGGTGTAGAAAGTGCCGACCTGACCGGAATCCGTATTTAGCACATAAGTGTACTTATCGGCATCATCACCAAAGTAGCTGAAAAGCAGGTGAGTTGAATTGCCACTTTTACTTTTGACTGTGAGCTGAGCGTAAGGCTTGTCGAAACCATATTTTGAATATTCATTTTTTGGAAGATTGGCAGTTATGAATTTTTCAGCTTCAAGACGAGTGATAACGCTGATAGCTGTAGCAACTTTAGTGTTGTCGAGAGAAAGAATTTTGTATTTGTCCTGAGAGAAAGCCCAAAGGTCATTGCTGTCGATCTGGACATCGAGAATCTCCTGATCGCCACGGGAAATGTTGAAGCTCTGAACGTCGCTATCTGAGCAAGTAACAAGCTTGTTGCTTTTGAAAAGACTTTCGCTTGCGTTAAGTACACTTCCATTAAGAGCGTCTACAGCAAAAACTGTGTCATTGCCTTCAACCATAACGTAGTAGTAGTCAGCCGAAGGAGTCATTTTGCCGACGTAAATTGTGAACTTGTCGGAGCCGTTGTCGCAGGTAATTTTAATTGGTTTGTCAAGACCGTATGAAGCTTTTTTGGAGTCATTTGCTTTGCCATAATCTGTAGCAGCAGTTAGAGTAGACATATATGTGCAGACATTTGTGAGGTAATCCTGATTGAGCGGGTAATCGTCAACGTTGTCAACAGACCACTTAGAATCGTTGTAAGAGAAACTGAAATCACCGTCTGCGCAGCTTATTGAGACTTTTTTGACAGTTGATGAGTCAAAATTGAAAAGCTTGTAAGAATTGAGCTTGCTGCTTTGGGATGAGTTCTTTTCGTCCTGAGCCTGTTTAACGAAGTAGAAAGCTGTGCAGGAAGCAGCAGCGAGTATAAAGAGGATAATTGCGATAATGATGGGCTTTTTCATCAGGAACTACGCCTCCTGAACCATACAAGTACGCCGAATGCGGCAACTATGCAAGGAGCAATGATAAAGATTTTCAGAGTATTGTTAGCTTCGGATTCGCTTGAAAATTTCATACTGTCGTATGAGCGGTTCTTGTCTGAAATTTTCATATCAGTGTCGCTGTCGTACATCCATGAGATAGTTGAAAGGCAGAGGTAAAGAGGAACGATAGTATAGCCTTTTTCAACCTGTTCATCATCGAAGAAATCTGCGTTACCGAAGACAGTGAGCTTTGAGTTTGTTTGCTTGTTGAATGAGTAGAAAGCGAGGTCAAGACAGCCTGTAGGAGGATTCGGGTCAGCCTCGTCGCCGCCGAAGACTTCACTTGCAGCAGTGTAGTTTGAATTGCCATCTTTACCGGTATACTTAGCAGTTTGCATAATGCTTGCGGTTTCGAGAACTGAAGCGTTGTCGCCGTTGAAAACAGCGAAGCTTCTTGAAGCGCACATATAAGGATTTATGCCGTCCTGAGAATTAATATCCTTAGTGAGGTCAACTGTCATATCGTCAGTAGCATCAGGTAGAGTAACATTAATTGTGTACTGGTCATCAGGAATGTGCATATATGAGTTTGTTTCGTAAACCTTGTTGTAGTCCATTGTGATATCGTATTCAGCGAGAATATCCTCGATGTTAGAGTATCTGAATTTTCCTTCCTGAGGTGACATAAAGAATGAAAGGTTACCGCCTTTCTGTGCATAGTCCATAAGTTTATTTTTTTCCTCAAGAGATATATCCTTTGTAGGAGCACAAACGAAGATTATGCTTGCGTCAGAAGGAATAGCGTCAGATTTTGAAAGGTCAAGCTCTTCAAGTTCATAGTTTGCGTTTTTGGCATTGGCTTTGAACTTATTATAATAGGTGTCAATATCTTTTTCACCGTGACCTGTAAGGAAGTAGATAATAGCCTTGTTACCTTGAGTAACGTCCTTGATAGCACCTGTGATGAGGTTTTCGCCGACGTATTTCTGACCGGTAACGTTTCCGCTTGAGTCTTTATCATCGACGAAGAGGTTAGTTACCTTGTGGGTAAAGTCGCCGCATTTTACGAGGATAACGCCGCCTCCGGAGAGATTATAATAGCCGTCTGGGTTAAGAGCCTTGGCTTTATCAGGGTCAGCATCAGGGTCAAAGCAGGTAACCTTGATGTTGCTGTAGGATTTATACTGTTTGAGGGCGTAGTAAAGTGGAAGAGCCGCATCGTCCTCTGAGAAATCCTCAACCGAGTCAACATTAGGAGCAAGGACGTAAAGTTCAATCTGCTTGTCCTTAACTGAGTCGAGGTATTTTTTTGTTGTATCAGTGAGTGAGTACATTTTGCTTGGGGTGGTGTCAATTCTGAAATCATAGTACTTGACGATCATATTTACAGGTACTGTTATAAGAATCAGCAGAATTGCGAGAGCAAGTGCAACGAGCCCCGAAAAGCTGAAAGCACGGCGAGTAGGTTTGTTTTGATTTTCCATTCAGATTACCCCCTGTTCCAGCGTCTTTTTTCGATAGAGATGATAGTCCAGCCGAGAAAGACGACAATAACTGAAATGAAGAAAACGATATCAGACATTCGTATCAGTCCCTGAGCGAAGTAAACGAATTTTGGCTGAGCTGCGAAAGCCATAATAAAGCTTTGAATTTTAGGATACTTTGTGATAAAATCGCTCTGAGCAAGGTTGTCAACGTAGATAAGTGAAAGCATAGCGGCTTCACCGACGATAGCGGCGATAATGGAGCTGTCAGTGAGCGAGGAGATAAACATACCTATTGCGATGCACATGACTCCCCACAGGAAGAAGCCGATATAAGCACTTATAAGCTCTGAAACAACGACGTGACCGTTTAGTGCGGTAACGATAGGGAAAATGAGCGAAAGTGTCAGCATAAAGATGAAAACGGTAACGAGGGCAAAGAACTTTGCTGCAACGATTTTGAATACGTTTACAGGTGAGGTCATCAGAAGAACTTCCGTACCGAATTTACGTTCATCAGCAAAGGTTCTCATCGTCATAGCAGGAACGAGAAACAGGAAGAAAATTAGGTTTGTGTAGAAAATATCCGGGAAAGAGAACTGATATGTGCTTTTTGTCAGGTAAGTAATGCCATCGTTTATAGAGTAAGAGAAAAGCAGCATAAAGAGAGCAGCAATAGCATAGGCAAAAGGCGTGTAAAAGAAGGACTGGAGTTCCTTTTTATAAAGCGAAAACATTTATTTATCCTCCTTTGGAACGTTATTATAAGGGTTATCAGGGTTATCGGCGTCCTTATCATCGCTGCCGAGAGATTCAAGGAGGTCATGCAAGGAGTCACGTTTTGTAGGCTGATTGATGAGCTTAACGAAAACGTCCTCAAGGTTTGGTTTTTCAGTAAAAATTTCGAGAATGGTGTAATTATTTTTTATAAGAGCGGACATAATAAGGTTTCTGATTTTATCCGAATCGCCGTTAAGAGCGACTCTGTAAACGTTGATGCTGGCTTTTACAGGTTGAACCTCAATGATTTTGTCAACGCCCTCAACGCCGGAGATAACATTGCTTATTGATTCTTTATTGCCGTCAATCTGGATATTGAGGACGAGGTTTGAGTTGAAGGAGCTTTCAAGATTTTCGATAGTGTCGATAGCCTTGACTTCGCCCTTGTTGATGATAACGACTCTGTCGCAGACGGCACTGATTTCGCTGAGAATATGGGAACTGAAGATAACGGAGTGGTCTTTTTTGAGTTCACGGATAATCTCTCTTACTTCTACGACCTGATTTGGGTCAAGACCGACGGTAGGTTCGTCGAGGATAAGGAATTTCGGGTCACCGAGCAGAGCCTGAGCGAAGCCGACACGCTGTTTGTAGCCTTTGGAAAGGTTTTTGATAAGCCTGTTCTGGACATCAGTAACCTTTAGGCGTTCCATAACATATTCGACCTGTTGTTTTCTTTTAGAAATTGGAACGGATTTAAGACCTGCACAGAATTTTAGGTATTCGTGAACCTTCATATCCGGGTAGACAGGGGGAATTTCCGGAAGATAGCCGATACATTTTTTAGCAGCGGCAGGTGCTTTGGAAATATCGTTGCCGAGAACATTGATTTTGCCTTTGGACATTGGAAGATATCCGGCGATCATGTTCATAGTAGTAGATTTTCCGGCACCGTTTGGACCGAGGAAACCAAGAATCTCATTATCATTAATCGTAAAACTTATGTTATTAACAGCAAGATGTTTGCCGTAATATTTAGTCAGATTATCAATAGTAATCATGAGTTTCTCCTTTCATAAATAATGTAATAATAACTGCCGAAGCATTTATTTTCTGAGTCAGATATGCAAAAACACACACACTACATTATTATCTCAAAAAAATATGAACGTGTAATTAACAAATTGTGAACGAGTGGACAAAAATCACAAAATTTTCAAAAACAGCAGCAAACATTATAAATGGTACGTTAAGAGTGTGTAAGTGATGTGAAAGGAAATTGTGAGTTGAATGAACGTTGAAAAATTTTCTTAAAGAAAATCCGAAAGGAAAGAAAGATATGCTAATTGCACAAAAAAAATTGACATTCTGTGTGCATTGCGACAAAAAATTGATTTTAAAGTGAAAGCGGAGCGCTAAACTGTTGACATCTCAGAAAATGTGTTATATAATAAACATGAAAATAGTTTGTGGGTTCTGTGTTGACTGCGTGTAAACGGCGACACACAGTGTACGAAACCATTTTCGCACACACTTTCCTATTTGCAGATAGTTATGTAATGATAAATATAATGTCTGCTTTCAGGATGTTATTTTTATAATATTAATTTTTACGAGAGGGGTAAAATCAAATGATTCTTAAAAAGAAGAACAAGGCAATGGTTGCTGCAATTCTTGCTGCTGCTGTTACCACTACTTCAATTGTTCCTTGCGTTGCTTCTGCTGCAAGAACTAAAAAAGAAGCTTTCGGCGATTCCACTTACGCTCAGAGATTCCTTTCACTCTATGATGATGTTGTTACAAATGGTACAACAAACGGATATCTAAGCTCAACAAACAACGGTGGTTCAGGTTCATTCGGAGTTCCTTACCATTCTGTTGAAACTATGATTGTTGAGGCTCCTGACTACGGTCATGAGACAACTTCAGAAGCTATGTCATACCTTGTATGGGCTGCTGCTATGAGAGATAAAATCGCTTCAACAGGCACAGTTGCAGGCGCTACAAATACTAATGATCTCGCTAAGGCTTGGAAAACTATGGAAGTTATGATCCCTAAGACTCAGACTAAGTTCTGGTCACAGAATCAGCTTTCAGCTCAGTATGCTCCTGAATATCAGGATCCTACAAAGTATCCGGCTCAGCAGGATTCAGGCAATACAGGTGTAAACCCACTCTACAATTCATTTAAATCAGCTTACGGCAGTGACGAAGGTCTCTACCTTATGCACTGGCTCGCTGACGTTGATGACTGGTATGGCTACGGCGGAACAACCGGCGGCGGCAAGGGTCCTTTCACTTTCATCAATACATTCCAGAGAGGCGAACAGGAATCATGTTTCGAAACAGTTCCTCATCCGTCTATTGAAGAACTTAAATACGGTAACTCAACACAGGGTATAAAGGGCGTATTTACTTACGACAACGTTGCTAAGCAGTATGCTTATACAAACGCTCCTGATGCTGAAGACCGTGCTATTCAGGCAGTTTATGCTGCTAACAAATGGGGCGTAGGCGACTCATCTGTTACTGCTAAGGCAGGTAAGATGGGCGACCAGCTCAGAAACGATATGTTCGATAAGTACTACAAGACTATCGGATGTCAGGACGTTAAAACCGATACAAACGGCGGTTCAGGTCTCAAGGGCGAACACTTCCTCATGGCTTGGTATACTTCATGGGGCGGAGCTCTCGAGGGCACATGGGCTTGGCAGATCGGTGCTTCACATATCCACGAATTCTATCAGAACCCACTCGCTGCTTATGGTCTTCTCTATGACAAGGGACTTAATAGCGGTATGAAGACTTCTGAAGCTACAAATGACTATAAGACTTCATTTGCAAGACAGATTGAACTCTACCTCTGGCTCCAGTCTTCTGACGGCCTCTTCGCAGGTGGTTGTACAAACTCTTACCTCGGTCGTTATGAGAAGTATCCTGCTGGCGAACCTACATTCTATGATATGGTTTACCTTGAGCACCCAGTTTATGCTGACCCTGGTTCAAACCACTGGATCGGCAACCAGGTTTGGGCTGCACAGCGTCTTGCTGAACTCTACTACGACGTTAAGACAAACGGCGATAAATATCAGCAGAAGATCGGTGGACTTTCACTTGAAGAAGCTCTCAAGACTATGCTTGACAAGTGGGTTAACTGGTTCGTTCAGAATACTGAACTTACTGAAGACGGAGATTACTCAATCCCTGCTTCTGTTGACTGGAGCGGTAAGCCTGCTACTTGGACAGGTACTTACAATGCTTCAGCTAATTCAGGCCTTTCATGCAAGATTACTGCAACAGGTCACTCTGATCTCGGTTGTGTATCTTCACTTGCTGATACTCTTCTCTACTATGCTGCTGCTGAAGGCGTTAAGACAGATGCAGGCTACAGCGCTTCAAACTCTGACCTCGGCGGCAAGGCTCTTTACCTTGGTAAACAGCTCCTCGACAGAGAGTGGAAGCTCGGCCGTGATGACATCGGTCTTTCAAGAACAGAAACAAATGGTAGTCTTGGCAGAATCTTCAGCCAGGAAGTTTGGGTTCCTTCTACTTATACAGGTACAATGCCTAACGGCGATGCTATCAAGACAGGTATCAAGTTTATAGATATCCGTTCAATGTATAAGAAAGATCCTATGTACAGCAAGCTCCTTAAAGACTATACAGATACAGGCTCAACTGAAAATACAGAGCTTACTTACCACAGATTCTGGCACGCTGGCGATATCATGAACGCTCTCGGCACAATGTCACTCCTCTATCCTGACATGAAGGTTGACGATTCAACACAGCCTTCAACTGAACCTTCAACAGGCAAAGTTCTTTGGGGTGATGCTAACTGCGATGGCAATGTTGATATCTCAGACGTTGTTGCTTTAAGACGTTACCTTACCAATTCAACAAAGTTCCCACTTACTGCCCAGGGCCTTTTAAATGCTGACGTTCAGAACAACGGCGGCGGTTTGAATGCTCAGGATGCTGTTGCTATTCAGCAGTTCGTATTCAAGGTTGTAACTGAACTTCCTATAGCTTAATCAAGTTATAAATTCTAATTTAAAGATGCTCTCTCTTGAGGGCATCTTTTTATTGTGATAATGTAAAAATGCTTGCAATTCCAGACGCAAAGTGATATAATAGTATAATTAGGTTAGATTTGATTTTTATACCATTCGATGAATGAATAATCCGGAAAGTGAGGCACAGTCTATGACCAGAAGTATGACAGGCTTCGGTAGAGCACAGAAAATTATTGAAGGTCGTGATATTCTCGTAGAGATTCGCTCCGTCAACCATAGATACTATGAATTTTCTTCAAGATTGCCAAGAGCTTATGGCTACCTTGATGATAAGCTGAAAACTTTGATTCAAAATAAAATCAGCAGAGGTAAGGTCGAAGTCTCAGTCGTTATCAATAACGTTGAGGAAAAAAATACCATCGTTCAGCTCAATAGTTCTATGGTAAAAGGCTATATAAATGCCCTCAGGCAGGTCGATCCACAACTCGGTCTCCGTGACGACCTTACTCTGAATTCAATTTTCAGAATCCCGGATGCATTCAATGTTCAGAAAACTGTCGAGGACGAAGACGAAATCTGTAACTGCGTTTGCGAAGTCGCAAATGAGGCTGCCCAAAAATTTGTCCTGATGCGTGAAACAGAGGGCGAACGCCTGAAAAATGACGTTCTTTCAAGAATTAATACAATTTATAATATGGTATCTGCTGTGGAGGAGCTTTCACCGCTTACTGTAGAAAATTACAGAAACAAACTCTACCAGAAACTTACTGAAATTCTTGAATCATCACAAATCGACCAACAACGTATCCTCACGGAAGCCGCTATCTTCGCCGATAAAATCGCTGTTGACGAGGAAACGGTACGCCTCAGAAGTCATATGAGTCAGCTGCAAACTCTGCTCGGTACAGATGAACCGGTCGGAAGAAAGCTCGACTTCATCGTTCAGGAAATGAATCGTGAGGTAAATACTATTGGCTCAAAAGCTCAGGATATCCAGATAACTAAGCTCGTTGTCAATATGAAATCCGAAATTGAAAAAATTCGTGAACAAATACAGAATATCGAATAGGTGCAATTTATGAAAATGATAAATATAGGCTACGGAAATATGGTTGCATCAAACAGAATCGTTTCTGTGGTAAGCCCGGAATCTGCTCCTGTAAAACGACTTGTGCAGGAAGCAAGAGACGAAAAGCGTGTCATCGACGCTACTTATGGTAGAAAAACCCGTGCTGTCATCATAATGGACAGCGGTCACGTTATTTTATCGTCGCTTATTACCGATACAGTCGCATCAAGAATTAATGGAAGTGAGGCTCAGCCGGATAATGAATAAAGGTCTGCTTATTGTGGTTTCTGCACCGTCAGGCTGCGGAAAAGGCACTATTTTGGGCGAAGTCCTGAAAGAAGATAATTTTTATTACTCCGTTTCAGCAACAACAAGATGTCCTCGTGAAGGCGAAGTGAATGGTGTAAACTATCACTTCATTTCAAAAGAAGAATTTCAAGAACGTATAGACAGTAACGGCATGCTTGAGTATGCCGAATACTGTGGAAATTATTACGGAACTCCCCGTAAAGAGGTCGAACAGATGCGACTTGAAGGCAAGGACGTTATCCTCGAAATAGAGGTAAAAGGTGCTATGAAAGTAAGAACGCTCTGCCCGGACGCTATATTCGTTTTTATCGCTCCGCCATCTGTAAAGGAACTCGAAAGACGACTCAGAAAACGTGGTACTGAAACCGATGACGTTATCGCAAAACGTGTTTCGGAAGCTGCAAATGAATTGACTTATGCTCCGAAATATGACTATTTAATTGTAAACGGTGCTTTGGAGAAGGCTGTTGACGACTTCAAAACTGTTATAAAGGCAGAAAAGCTTAAAGCTTGCTATGCCACAGAAATCTTAGATGAGGTGATTAATAATGCTTAGACCTGCTGTTACTCAGATTCTCACAAAAAATGAGAGCTGCTACTCACTCGTAATTGCCGTTGCTAAAAGAGCAAGAGCAATTGCAGATGAACTTTATGAAAATAATATGATGCTTACAGAAAAGCCGGTAAAAACTGCTGTTGAGGAATTTGCAAGCGGAAAATACAGAATCGTTGAGCATCCGGAACATAAGGCATGAGCTTCTATCTGACAGCTCTGACAGCTGTCAGCAACACAGCATTTACATTCGATAAACTCTTCAGTTACCGTGTTCCGCCTGAGCTGTGTGAATCTGTAAAGGTTGGGTGCAGAGTTCTTGTACCATTCGGAAAAGGAAATAAATACCGGACTGCTATGATATTTGAACTTAACCGCTCTGATATGCCTTCAGACACAGACAGACTGAAAATAATCACTTCACAGATTGATTATGAACCGGTCCTTTCTGAGGAGCTATTGCAACTTGCTATATATCTGAAAAGCAATACTTTCTGTACATATTATGAGGCTGTAAAGGCTATGCTGCCACCAGGTATGAATATTAAAATATCAGAGCAGATAGCTTTAAATACTGAATTTTCCGATGTTTCGTCCCTTAATACTTCTGAATCGGAAATCTATAGATTGCTTTCGCAGTGCAAGAACTCCGAAATACCATCACTTGCCGAAAAAATTTTAAATGACGGAAAAGCATCGGTAATTTCCTCTTTGATAAAGAAAAATGCTTTGAGCGCAAGTACTTCTTTCAAATCAGCCGTTGGCGACAATACAGTGAAAATGATAAGGCTCAGTGAGAAATATGTCAGTTCTCCATCAGACTTCAAGCTTACACCAAAACAAAAAATTGCCGCCAGTCTTCTGTCAGAATGTGGCTCAGCGTCCGTAAAGGAGCTTGCTTATATGTGCGGAGTAACCGATACTGTAGTCAAGCGTCTTGCGGCAAACGGTGCCGCTGAGGAGTATGAATGCGAAATCTTAAGAAATGTCGAGGTCAACACAGGTGTTTCACGATGCACTGATGACATTGTACTCTCAGATGAACAACAGTCCGCTTTTAACAGCGTTGCTGAAGTTCTTCAAAAGAATGTACCTGCCTGCTTTCTGCTTCACGGCGTAACCGGCAGCGGCAAGACCTCTGTATTTGAAAAGCTCATTGATTATACCGTAAAACATGGCAAACAGGCCCTTTTGCTTATTCCTGAAATTTCTCTCACTCCGCAGATTCTTAAACGCTTCAGAGGACTTTTCGGTGAGAAGGTCGCTGTTATTCACAGCAGTCTTTCACTCGGTCAAAGACTCGATGAATACAAAAGAATTAAACGTGGTGACGCAGATATTGTCGTAGGCACAAGAAGTGCGATATTCGCTCCTCTTGATAATATCGGTATAATTATTATGGACGAGGAGGGCGAGCATTCCTATAAATCAGACTCCGCACCTCGCTATAATACGGTTGATGTAGCTAAACAACGCTGCCGTAAGCATTTGGCAGTTCTTTTGCTTGCCTCTGCAACACCTACCATAGAAAGCTACTATAATGCAGGCAGAGGTATTTACAAGCTAATCGAAATGAAAAATCGCTATCACGCAGGTCCAATGCCTCAGGTTGAAATCGTTGATATGAATATAGAACGCAGTGAAGGCAATGCTACTGAATTTAGCAGGAGACTTGTGGAGGAAATTACTCTGAACCTTGAAAAAGGCGAACAGACAATCCTTTTGCTCAACAGACGTGGATATCATACGATTATAAGCTGCTGTGACTGCTATCAGCCGATATATTGCCCGAATTGTACCGTTCCGATGACCTTCCACAAAACAAACGGCAAGCTTATGTGTCATTATTGTGGCTATACGTCGGATATGCTCACAGTATGTCCGAAATGCGGCTCTGAACGCCTTAAAAAAATGGGCTTCGGTACGCAGAAGCTTGAGGAAGAACTTTCTGTGTTCTTCCCAACTGCGAGAATTCTCAGAATGGACGCAGATACTACGTTTTCACGCTACGCTTATGAAAAAAGTTTTGCGGATTTTGAAAACGGTAAGTATGACATAATGATAGGCACTCAAATGATAAGCAAAGGGCTTGACTTTCCAAATGTTACGCTTGTTGGAGTAATGTCAGTGGATAAAGCACTATTCGCCGGCGATTTCCGTAGCTATGAAAGAACCTTTTCCCTGATTACACAGGTCGTCGGACGTGGCGGACGTGGTCAGAAACAGGGCAGGGCAGTTCTGCAAACATTTATGCCGGACAACTATGTTATGGAACTTGCTGCACGTCAGGATTACAACGAGTTCTATAATCAGGAAATCGCTATAAGACGTGCTATGATATTTCCACCAATTTGTGATATGTGCATAATCGGTCTGTCAGGAAGCTCGGACGAGCTTACAAAATCCGCTGCAGACGAAACTGTGCATATTATATCAGAAAAGGTAAATGAACATAAACCGGATTCTCCACTTCGTGTTCTTGGCCCGGTAAAGTGTGCATATGGTAAAATTAACGGAAAATATCGTTACAGAATAATTTTAAAATGTAAGAACACCCCCGAAATAAGGGAACTTATTAGCACAGTCGTAAAAACCTGTGCTAATGAAAAGGAATTCACAAAAATCAGCATATATGCCGATATGAATGGCGACATCGGCGTTTAGGAGGATAAAATGGCTTTACGCAAAATATTTACAAAAGATGACGAAGTACTGCACGCAGTCTGCAAACCCGTTGAGGTCTTTGATGCAAAGCTCCACCAACTTCTCGATGATATGGCGGAGACACTCTATAAAGCTCAGGGACTCGGTCTTGCTGCACCACAGGTGGGCATTCGCAGAAGAATAGTAGTAATAGATGTCGGTGAGGGACTTGTCGAAATGATAAATCCGGTCATTCTTAAAAAAAGCGGAAAAAGCCGTGAAGTAGAGGGCTGTCTTTCATGCCCTGACCAATGGGGATATGTTACACGTCCACAGAAATGTAAGGTAAGATTCCAGAACAGAAACGGTGAAACCATTGAACAAACTTTTACCGATATCGGTGCAAGATGTGCCTGCCATGAAACCGATCACCTCGACGGTCATCTCTTCCTTGAACTCGTTGAGGAATTTGTTGTACCGGGAGAAAATGAAGATGAGTAATCTCAATATCGTTTTTATGGGAACACCTGAATTTTCTGTTCCATGCCTTAAAGCACTCGCAGAAAGTCAGGACACCGTTTGTGCAGTTTTTACCCAGCCCGATAAGCCAAAGGGCAGAGGCTATAAAATGATTCCAACTCCGGTTAAATCCGCAGCAATTGAATATAATATTCCTGTGTACCAGCCACTTTCACTCAGAAAAGGCGAAGACGCAGAAAAGTCACTCGAAATTTTAAAGGAAATAAATCCTGACCTTATCGTTGTAACAGCATACGGTCAGATACTCCCAAAGGAAATACTTGAACTTCCTAAATATGGCTGCATAAACATTCACGCTTCACTTCTTCCAAGATACAGAGGCGCAGCTCCTATTCAGTGGTGCGTTTTAAACGGCGAACCTAAAACAGGCGTTACTTCAATGATGATGTCGGAGGGCCTTGATACAGGCGATATGCTTCTTAAAGCAGAAACAGATATCGGTGCAAATGAGACATCTCAGGAGCTTTACGACAGACTTTCACTGATAGGCGGCAAACTTCTTATCGAAACCGTTCAGGCAATTAAAAACGGCTCTGTTACCCCAAAGAAACAGGACGACTCGCTTTCCTGCTACTCACCAATGATTAAAAAGGAAATGAGCGCACTCGATTTCTCAAAAAGTGCATCTGAAATACATAATACTATAAGAGGTGTTACAGGATTTACTTCGCTTGACGGTAAACGCCTTAAAGTTTTTCGCTCGCAGGTCGAGAATAACAAGCTTTCAGACGCTTCCAACGGCGAAATCGTTGACACTTCAAACTTTACCGTTAAGTGCGGTGACGGGGGTCTTGTCTCATTTCTCGAAATTCAGCTTGAGGGCAGCAAACGTATGAGTACACAGGATTTCCTCAGAGGTAAAAAACTTACAAAAGGAAACATTTTAGGATAATATAGGAGGTCAATATGGATATTTTGCTTGTTTTGATTTCATTTCTTGTTGCTATGTGGGCATCATTCAATGTAAGCTCTACTTATAAAAAATTCAGCAAGGTCAATAACAGCAGAGGCTATACAGCCGATGAAATTGCAAGAAAAATTCTTGACGACAACGGCCTTTCAAACGTATCCATTGAACGCATAAGCGGTAACCTTACAGACCATTATGACCCACGCTCAAATGTTGTAAGACTTTCTGATTCAGTTTATGGTAAGACTTCTGTTGCCGCAATAGGAGTTGCCGCACATGAATGCGGTCACGCAGTCCAGCACGCTCAGGGTTACGCTCCGATGCAGATAAGAAGTGCTGTTATACCGCTTACACAAATAGGCTCGCAGCTTGCATATCCGCTTGTTCTTATCGGACTTATCTTCAGTTCGATGCAATTTCTTGTGCCTATTGGAATATGGCTGTTTGTAGCCGTTGTTTTCTTTCAGCTTATTACACTGCCGGTTGAATTCAACGCAAGTTCAAGAGCTTTGAATACCCTTGAAAACAGTGCCTATCTTGACCGTGAAGAGGTCGCACAAGCAAAAAAAGTGCTTGTAGCTGCCGCACTTACCTATGTAGCTGCATTGTTTACTGCAATCGCACAGCTTATCCGACTTATCGGCATATCAAACAGAAGGAACTGATAGACAATGAATGATCCTCGCCGCCTTGCAGCTCAGCTGCTTGGAAAAACTTTCAAAAATAATTCTTATTCAAATATCAGCCTCAGCAAAGGTCTTGATTCGTCAGAGCTTTCCAAGCGTGACAAAAAGCTATGCTCAGCACTGTATTACGGCGTAATAGAACGCAGAATAACTCTCGATTACATTATTTCAGGATTTTCTAAGCGTCCTGTTGAAAAAATAGATGCTGTCGTTGCTGATATCCTAAGATGCGGTCTTTATCAGCTTATTTATATGGACTCAGTTCCGGATAACGCTGCGGTCAATGAAAGTGTGGCACTTGTTAAAAAAATGGGAAAATCAAGTGCGTCAGGATTTGTAAATGCTGTGCTGCGTGGCTTTATACGTTCGGGCAAAAAGCTTGTAATCCCCAAGAATTCCATTGATTCTGCATCTGCTGTTTACTCCGCACCGCAATGGCTTATAGAATCACTCAAAAACGGTTACGGCGAGGAAAATATGATAGATCTGTTGTCGGATTCTTTGAAAAGGCCTCCGGTCTTCGTAAGATTTAATAACGTCAAAGCTGATGAGACAGAAATTATTTCTCAGCTTGAATCGCTTGAACCTTTGAAAAGTACTGATGCTCCAGATGGCTGCTTTGAATTGAAAAACGGCGATGTTACATCTCTTGAAGCGTTCAGAAACGGTTTGTTTCACGTTCAGGATAAGGCGTCTCAGCTTTGCTGTGCGGCACTTGATCCGCAAAGCGGAGATACTGTTCTTGACCTTTGTGCAGCTCCGGGTGGGAAAACTTTCACAATGTCTGAGCTTATGAACGGCAAAGGTCAGATATACGCTTTTGACCTGCACGAAAAACGTGTAAGCCTGATAACTGAGGGTGCCAAAAGGCTTGGACTACATAATATCAAGGCTATGACGGGTGATGCCTCTGTTTTCAACAGTGAACTTCCAAAGGTTGATAAAATTCTTTGTGACGTTCCTTGCTCAGGTCTTGGTGTTATACGTCGTAAACCTGAGATAAAATATAAAGATCCTAAGGAATTTTCGTCACTTCCGGAAATACAGTACAAGATTGCCGAAAATGCCCTTAATTATCTGAAGGCAGGCGGTGTGATGGTCTACTCAACCTGCACTCTCAGACATGAAGAAAATGATGAGGTTATCGAAAAACTTCTCAAAAATCACCCCGAAATACAACCCGAAACATTTCTTGAAAACTTCGGAGAACCATTTGGCAGTTTTAAAGCTTCAATTTTTCCACGATTTTTTAACTCAGACGGATTCTTTATTTCAAAAATCAGAAAAGTCAGGTGATATTTTGGAAAAAATCGATATTTTATCACTCGATCTTAACGAGCTTGAATGTAAACTTGAAGCTCTCGGACAAAAAAAATTCAGAGCAAAACAAATATTTCAATGGCTCCATGTAAAAAAAATCTTCGATTTTGACGAGATGACTAATATTTCTGTTCAATTAAGAGCCACTCTGAAAGAAAATTTTTGTGTAAATAGACTATTTGTTGCCAAAAGACTTGAATCTTGTATGGATAATACTGTAAAATATCTGTATGAGCTTGAAGACGGCAATTTCGTGGAAACCGTTCTTATGGAATATCACCACGGAATGAGCCTTTGCGTTTCAACTCAGGTAGGATGCAAAATGGGCTGCAAATTCTGCGCTTCAGCTATTGCCGGCTATGTGCGAAGCCTTTCTGCTTCCGAAATTCTTATGCAGATATACGAAACCGAAAAAAATTCTTCCGTCAAAATTTCAGGCGTCGTTCTTATGGGTATCGGCGAACCCCTCGATAATTTCGACAACGTCGTAAAATTTTTCAGACTCGTTTCACATAAGGACGGATACAACCTCAGTCTGAGACACGTTACAGTCTCAACCTGCGGAATTGTACCGAAAATATATCAGCTTGCTGACCTGAAACTCGGTGTAACTCTGTCAGTTTCACTCCATAGTGCAGATAACGACAGCAGAAGCAGGATAATGCCAATAAATAAAACATATAATATTGAAAAGCTCCTCGACGCTTGCAGATATTATATCAATACTACAGGTCGGCGGGTTACTTTTGAATACGCTGTAATCGACAATATCAACTCGGCTGTGAATGACGCTGATACGCTATCTGACCTTATACGCGGTATGAACTGCCATGTTAACCTTATTCCTGTCAACAGCGTGAAAGAACGCAATTATAAATCAGATTCTGTGCAGGTCAAAAAATTTGCAGCACAACTCGAAAAACGTGGCATAAATGCTACCGTAAGACGCACTCTCGGAAGCGATATCGAGGCAGCCTGCGGTCAGCTAAGACGTGATGCAATTACAAAAAACTGTAAAAACGGAGGTGTGGATCTTTGAAGTTTAAAGAGGTTACCGATATCGGTCTCAGACGTGACGAAAATCAGGACATGGTAAAATGTCAGTATTTCGGAGAAAATGTTCTCGCTGTCGTCTGCGACGGAATGGGCGGTGAGCGTGCAGGCAAGGAAGCAAGCTCTATCGCTGTTGATGAGTTTTTTCAGCGTTTTACTGAAGGCTATGATGAGTCCATTGACGACGAAGGAATCAGAAAACTCCTTATAGCTTCAATTTCTGCCGCCAATTCTGTAATATACACAAAGGCAAGACTTGACTATACAAGCTTCGGAATGGGAACAACGTGTGTTGCAGCTTTCATAACAAATAAATCTGTATTTGTGGCAAATGTCGGAGACAGCCGTGCTTACCTTATAACAGATGAGGGTCTGTGTCAGATAACTACAGACCATAACCTTGCGGCTATGCTGTATAAACAAGGCGAAATAACTGAAGAGGAAATGCTTAACCACCCTAAAAAAAATATGCTTATAAGAGCTGTTGGAGTCGAAAAAACTGTTCAGACAGATACGTTTATTCTTGACTACGATGACAAAATCAGCATATTGCTTTGCTCCGACGGACTTTCAGGTTATTGCAGTGATGACGAAATTTATGATGTAATCTCTGAAACACCGTTTGAAAATGTGACCGATGAACTTGTAAAACTTGCTTACAACAAGGGCGGTCGTGATAATATCACGGTTGCTATTATTACCGACTGATACGGGAGGATTCAAAATGGACAAGAATATTGGCAAAAAGCTCGACGGCAGATATGAAATCACCGAACTTATCGGCGTCGGAGGTATGGCGGACGTTTATAAGGGTACGGACGTGATCGATAATAAGCCTGTTGCAATAAAAATACTTAAAAATGAATTCGCTGAAAATGAGGACTTTTTAAGGAGATTCAGAAATGAATCAAAAGCAATAGCCGTTCTGTCACATCCAAATATTGTAAAAATTTACGATGTTGGCTTTTCTGATAAAATACAGTATATAATAATGGAATATATAGACGGAATAACTCTCAAGGAATATATTGAGGAAGAACAGGTTCTTACATGGAAAGATACTGTTCACTTCATAATCCAGATATTGAGAGCACTTCAGCATGCCCACGATAAAGGCGTCGTTCACCGTGATATAAAGCCACAGAATATTATGATGTTTACCGACGGTACAATAAAAGTCATGGACTTCGGTATTGCAAAATTTGCACGAGAAGAAGGAAAAACTGCCACAGACCAGGCTATAGGCAGCGTTCACTATATAAGCCCGGAGCAGGCAAGAGGCGATGTTACCGACGAGAGAAGCGATATATACTCGGTCGGCATAATGATGTACGAGATGCTTACAGGCAGAAAACCTTTTGATTCCGATAACTCAGTTGCTATTGCAGTTATGCATATGCACGATATTCCGGAACGCCCAAAGGCTGTTAATCCTGATATTCCCGGCGGTCTTGAGGAGATCGTTCTAAGAGCTATGGAAAAGCTTCCTGAGGACAGGTACCAGAATACTTCCGAAATGATTGAGGATATCGAGGCTTTTAAAAATAATCCTGATATTTCATTCGGCTATTACGTCGAAGAAGATGAAGACGAAAATGAAAACGAAATTAGCAATAATGTCGACGGCTCTACAAGGTACTTTGAACCAGTAAACGCAAATGGTTCCGATAATCTGCCATCAAACGGCAATCAGGATAATTATGATGATTACCCCACAGGCACCACCAGCAACGATGATGCAGACGGTGAGGAGGAAGAACAACGCTCTTCACTTGTAGTTCCTGTTCTTACGGCAGTTACAATAGTTGTTATCATTGTGGCAGTTGTTTTTGTCGCATCACTCGTAAAAAATATGATAACAGGCGACTCAAATACAGGCTACTCAAAAATGCCGTCCCTTATCGGTATGGATTACAACGAAGCCGTTAAAAAATACGGTCAGAAAATTAAAATCGTCAACGAAGGCACTGAATATAATGAAATGGACGCCGATTGCATTTTTCAACAGAACGTTGAGGCAGGCTCAAAAATAAAAAAAGGCGATACTGTAAAAGTCAAGGTAAGCCTTGGTATGAAAACCGTCAACGTTCCTGATGTCACAAATCAGAATTACGTTCTCGCACAGCGAAGTTTCACGGAACTTGGGCTTGTAACGGAAAAACGTGAGGAATCAAGTGATGACTTTGATGAGGGGCAGGTAATCCGTACCGAACCTGAGGCGGGTGTTGCCGTTGACCCTGGTTCAAAGGTAATTCTCTTTGTAAGTATCGGCAAAAATGCCGCTCAGTTTAAAATGGACGATCTCGTAGGACGTAAACAAGAAGAAGCTATTCAGCTTTGCACATACAGAGGTCTGAAATATGTCACAAAAGCCGGTCCTTCATATGAAAAGGAAGGCATAGTTTATGATCAGAGCATTAAGGCCGGTCAGGCAACAGAGGCTGGTACGGAAATAACAATTTTCGTCAGCAACGGTGAACTCCCTGATGGTGAGGTTATGTTCAATCTCAATTTGCCTGAAAACGCTGAGGGAAGATTTGCACTTGACTTCATTATGGACGGTAAATCAACTGTTTCAAGTGGTACCATCATAGCTCCGCAGATGCTGTCATCATCAATAAATGTTCATGGTTCAGGCGAAAAGGTCAACGTATCAGTTGTTCTAACGAATCTGAATAATAACAAGACGGTAACACTCGGAAGCTATATATTCAACTTTGCAAAGAAAACCTATACAACTCAAAGTGAGGACGTCAACGGCGCACTTGAATCTGTCGGCGGAATAAATGTTCCAACAGAAGCTCCGACAACTCAACCGCCAACTGAAGCTCCTACACAGCCGCCTCAACAGCAGCAGCCGCAGCAAACTGATCCGCCACAGCAGACTGAACCACCGCAGACACAACCACAGACAGATGCTACAACATGATAAATATGGGAGTAATTATGGCTGCTGAAAAAAAATCAGGAATAATT
Source organism: Ruminococcus sp. (assembly GCA_022641595.1). Taxonomy (GTDB): domain Bacteria; phylum Bacillota; class Clostridia; order Oscillospirales; family Ruminococcaceae; genus Ruminococcus. The sequence goes on from JALCDN010000033.1 coordinate 21,966, forward strand.
ACAAAATGCCTCGGGGGACTCTATACAGTAGAGTCCCCTGACGGTGTTTTTGAGTGCAAGGCAAGAGGAGTTTTCAGAAATAAAAAAATAGTACCATATGTTGGCGATACAGCTTACTTATCTGAAAACGTTATTACCGGAATTGCTGAACGCAAAAACTGCATAATAAGACCACCGCTTGCAAACCTTGACCAGATAATTTTCGTCGTTTCAACTTGCGAACCGTCTCCGAATTTACCACTTCTTGATAAATTTATTGCGATTGCTGAGTACAAGGGAATAAAGCCTGTAATAGCTGTTACAAAAGTAGACCTTGCACAGTATGAAGCTATACTGCAAATTTACAGTAAAATAGGTATTGAACTTGTTGTTGTCGATTATAGAAATAACGACGCTGCAGAAAAGCTAAACAAAATTTTGAATGGTAAAATCAGTGTGCTGACAGGAAACTCGGGTGCAGGGAAGTCCACACTCCTTAATGCTCTCGGCGATGGATTCAATGTCGAAACCGGAGAAATAAGCAGAAAACTTGGTCGTGGCAGACATACTACAAGAACTGCTGAGCTTTACAAACTTCAGTGTGGCGGATATGTTGCCGATACACCTGGATTTTCTACATTCGAGACAAATAAGTACGACATCATAAGAAAAGAAGAACTTTGCGGTTGCTTTCATGAATTTTCTGCATATACCGATAAATGCCGCTTCAGAGATTGCTCGCATACCTGCGAAAAAGGTTGTGCTGTAGTTCAGGCAGTCAAAGATGGCTATATTTCTGAAAGCAGACACAGAAATTATTGTGTTATGTATGACGAAGCAAAGCAACTGAAGGAGTGGAAGCTTTAATGTGCGAATATATAATTTTTTCAGGCGGAGAGCTTGATTGCACAAAAATTATTGTGCCAAATACAAACGCTGTTGTGATATGCGCTGACAGAGGACTTGAATATGCAAAAAGCCTCGGAATATCGCCTGATATCGTTCTCGGAGATTTCGATTCATATGCTGGAACACTTCCTGAAAATGCCGAAATACATAAATGTGCTCCCGAAAAAGATGACACCGACACAATGCTTGCAGTGAAACTTGCACTTGACAGAGGTGCAAAAAAAATAATGATATACGGTACTTTTGGCGGACGTTTTGACCATACATACGCAAATGTGCAAACACTGAAATTTATTCTCGGCAGAGGAGCAGAGGGCATTCTGCGAGATGAGAAAAATATAGTTTTTATGAGAAATGCAGGAACATATGTCTTTGAAAGAATAAATGGATTCTATTTTTCAGTATTTGCATATACTGACCAAATATCAGTGAGAAAGCTTTCCGGAGTTAAATATCCTCTTGAAAATGCGGTTATCAGTTCAGATTTTCCAATCGGTGTCAGCAATGAAATATTAAGCGAAAAAGCAGTGATTGATATTGAATGCGGAACAGCACTTATCGCATTTTCAAAAATGTAGAACCAAATTATAAAAACTGAATATAATGAAATATAACGACTTTAAGGAGGTCTACATATGAAAATTGTAGTTATCAGGAGTCCTAAGGTGCTTTCAGGAATATTCAGAGCAATATTTCGTATAAGAAAAGAAGAACAGTGAAGGTATTATGACTTGAAGGAAAAAATGAAAAAATATAAAGAAAAATTTAAAAAAACCGTGAAAAAATATTACGCCGTTGTTCTGGTTACAGCGGCGTATATTTTGGTGTCAAATGCTTTGGGGATAGTTATCTGCCCATTCAGACGCCTGACTGGACTTCCATGTCCTGCCTGCGGAATAACAAGAGCATACATTTGTGCATTTCATCTTGACTTCAAGTCAGCGTTCACCTATAATCCGTTTTTTCTTGTTCTTCCACCACTGATGTTCTACTTTCTGCTTGGTGAAAAGCCATTGTTCGGCAGCAAAAAACGTGAAAAATATATTAGTATTATCTTGCTTGCTACATTATTGATTTTTAACAGTATCAGAATTTATAGAATTTTATTATATTGATAAAATTAATTTTAATAAATTTTATTAAAATTTAAAATAACTATTGAGCACCTCTAAAAACCTCAGTTTGTCAAAAATTAATGACGTGATTTTGAGATCTTTTGACTATGAAATCTGCAAAAAACAGGTTTTTAGAGGTGCCCTATTGACAATTGCATGATCTTGTAGTATAATGAGCAATGTAATAATTTGTATTTTAAGGAGATTTATTATGGTAAAAGAAAGAAATATTGCTGTTTGTGTAATCCTGACAATTATAACCTGCGGAATTTATGGCTTGGTTTGGATTGCAAGTATTAATGATGAAGCAAGAAATGTTTCAGGTACAACAAAGGGCTTCAGTGGCGGACTTGTAATCTTACTGTCAATTGTTACCTGCGGTCTGTTTATGATTTATTGGGGTTATATTATGGGCGGAATTATGAAGACTGCCGGCGATAACAGTGGCGTACAAATTGAGGACAGATCAGTTATTTACCTTATACTTGCTATATTTGAACTTAGCATAGTAAACTACTGCTTAATTCAGAATGACCTCAATATGATTGCAAACTCAAAAAGCGGCGTTGTTCAGTAAAAAATTACATTAACTAAAATAGAAGCTCCGTTAATTAACGGAGCTTCTATTTTTTCTATGAATAAAATACAGTATAGCAGAGAAAATTAAAATTCCTGTGAGAGCGCCTGCTGTATCAATCATAACGTCACGGAATTCACAACTTCTGCCGGGAACAAAATGTTGATGAAATTCGTCTGTGCAGGCATATACAAAGCAAATTGCCAATGCTTTAGGAAAATTCAGCGACTTTAACCTGAATTTTGGAAAGCTTCCGGATACGCAAAAACCTGTCAAAGCATATGCTGAAAAATGAGCACATTTTCTTATTGTAAAACTTACAAGACCATGTATGTACTCTTGTTTTTCTAATGAAAATGATTTAAAATCTGATACAAAGTGATTCAGAAAGAAATTGACGAAAAATCCACTTGTAGAAGATGATTTATCAGCATTTTGAGCCGAAAGTATAAAAATAGCCGTCATACAGACTATGGACAGGAAAATAAATATAAAATTTTTTTTAGCAAGCATAAAAATCTCCTTTCAACCACACATAACATTATATCATATGCTTACTGATTTGTAAAGAAACTATAGGGTATAGTAAGTGTCAAGTAAAAGTAGGCAGGGATTTGAAAAATCGTCACAATGCACAAAATGGGAATTATAATTCTGTAAGAGATTTGCAGGCAGATAAAGATTTCAGCCACTTAAGCCCGTTAGAAAAAGA
>JALCDN010000034.1 GCA_022641595.1 Ruminococcus sp.
CGGCTTAGTATTATTAAGACGGATTGTAAGTCTTACTTCAACGTCTGTGCCGGGTTCATACTTGCCGACTCTTACGATAGCGTAGTCATGGTTTTCAAAATAGGAACCTGTACCGAGCTGTTTATGGTCTATAAAGTTTCCGCTTGCATCTTTGGTTGATGAAACCCATGTATTTACGGCTTTTTCGTTCTGAGTTTTGAGATACATATATATCTCCTGATTTGTTTTTGCAGTGAAATGAATATTGATTACAGGGTCGGTAGCGTCAGCATTTGCGGTAAAGCATCTCTGGTCGCCGTAAGCAGTTTCATAGCACTGACTAAGCTCAACCGACTCTTTAAGTCTTGTGTAGTACTCACGGTTTCCGTTGATATTTATGTTGCCGTTAGCATCTTTCTGGAAATCGGTATTTCCGGTGATGGTACTCAGGAACATATTCTGGCTGTTGAAAGGATTATCGTTACCGAGGAATGCAAGGTTAAGTATATCTTTATTTACCATATATCCGTTTGAGAGTGCATCAGGGTTCTGATAAACGGTAAATTCGTTCTGCTCACCGGCATTATTTGTATATTTCTGAGTAAATACAGGCTTGTAGTCCTTGTTAAGGAGTGAAGAATTTGCAGTTGTTCTGTCAACAACATATTTGATTCCGAGAAGAGAATCTGAAAGTGTTGTGTTTCCGTCGTATCTTGTAACGTAGCTTCTCATTGAATAGCCCATTGTTTCAATGAAATTGATAATTTTCGTATTCATAACCGAGCTTGAATGCGAAATACCTTTCATACCATAAGCAAGGTTATCGTTTACGGTACGGAAGAACGTCTTTTCAGAACGGTAGAGACCGCTGTCGTATTTTTCGATAGCGTCAGTAACGTCACGACCTGCCTGAATTTCGTTATAGTAGGTTGTACGTTTTGAGTAAGCGACCTCTTTATCAACCTTTTTGAAGGTGTCATATGCATTATAGCTAAGCTCGAATCCGAGTACGCACACGATAGCAATTGATACTCCGCTTCTGACTTTTTTGCTCTTTGTATTGCTGTAGAAATATATAGCCGTAAGGTAGAATGCAGCAAGTATCATACCGAATGCAAGCGTACCGAGCCATAATTCCTGATACTTTGTACCACCATATGTTTCCTGTGTAGTGTAAGGTGAAGAAGCAACGTACTTGAATTTTTCCGTAATGTATTTAAATGACGGCTGTTTTGCGTCAAAATAAAGTACAAGACCGAGAATGATTCCGAAAGAAGCGGCTATTTTTTTGATATCTATTTTAATGCCGTCAAGATGTGCAAATACTGTTGCCGCCATAGAGACAAGGACAAATGACATAAGGAACGAATATCTGTAAGGCAGCCAGTTAGGTGTCTGTCCGCCGTGCCAGAGCATATCAACAGGTTTGATGTACATACTGAAGAACAGTGCGAACACCATAAATGTATAGCCAATTTTTTTATTGAACTTGATTTTTGAGTTCATATAGAAAAGCGGCAGAAGAACGAGTGTTATTACACCACAGTAGATTTCCGGCAAGCCCTGCATATTGACAGAGTAGTACTGGTCAGGCAGCAGTGTAGGAACAAGCTCAATAGGTGAAAACTGCGTTTTGAGTGAGTAATCCGGCTGTGAGAATTCAAATTTACCAAGTGAAAGTGCGTTGTAAACAGGCAGTATCATAAATGCACTGAGCATAAGTACAACTGCCGTTGCAATGCCGAACCACAGAAAAATTTTAATATAGTCATACAGTTTGAGTTTACGTTCTGTACCGAAGAACAGGTAATAGAAGAAGTAGATAGCAACAAATATTGCTGTCATATATCCTATGTAGAAGTTTGCAATGAACATAACTGCAAGAGGAATAATGTAGTTAAGCTTTCTTCCATCGTCGATAAAATGCTCGACTCCAAGTATGATAAGTGGGAGAAAAACGATGCCGTCAAGCCACATAGGGTCGATAAGCTGAATAACGGCGTAGGACATCATAGCATAGCAGGTTGAAAAAATTACTGACTGCAAAGGCTTGATTCCTTTTGAATTTCTTACATAAACGGCGAAAGTAAGTCCGGCAGCACCGATTTTGCAGAGCTGCATAATCATAAGGCTTTCGAGTATCATAGTTCTCGGAAGGAGTACGATTATAAGAGTAAACGGGCTTGCGAGGTAGTAACCGATGATGCCCATAAATTCACCGGACAGGTCACGGCTCCAGCTGTAAAAGAAGCTGTTATCGCCCCAGAAAGCGTCACGGAAAGCTTCAAAGTAATAAATATACTGACCATTAAGGTCGAGTGCGAGTACGGAACCGTCCTTGCCCTGAGGAGCGCTTTCCGAACCGAATGGATAAATACCGAATTTAGCGTAAGCGAACAGAGTCAGCAATGCCGGGAGCAAAAAGGCGAATACATACATCCAGAAATCAAATCCGAATCTTTTTTTACCTTTCATAACGTCCTCAGCAGTGAACTTAGGCTTAGCACTGACAGCTTTAGTTGACAAAATATTTCCTCCTTTTTTATTCATCGAAAATATACACATTTGGGTACCTCTAAAAACTCGTTTGATTAAAAAAAATAGATAGATGCGGTAGCTGCAAGAAAGCCTTCCGAAAGCGTGCTGTCGCACTATTATGGAGGTTGACGCAGCAGATGCCGTACATAGCTGTTTTTATCAAAAGGAGTTTTTAGAGGTAACCATTTGCTTTTCATGCGTCTTGTATGCACAAAGAAACGCACCGGTTCATACTTTCATCTCATACAGTGCCTTGCGTTGAAAGATAAAAGCTATGGAATACGGTGCAGATTTAAGAGCAAAAGGACGAAAACGTGCAAATTTCGTTGAATAACGTAATAGATAATACAATTATACTATATACCCGCAATCTTTTCAAGTCTTTTGAGAAATTTTTATCACACTCATCAAAATTTATTCTGATAACGATTTACGCTTTTATAATTTTCGCTGATAACGTCAAGGATAGTCACAATTATGCGTTTTAATGACACATAATGAAAAGCAATGACCTATTTTTTCTGTTTTTAGCATTTACCGCTATTTCCCATAAAGATAACAAATAAAGTTATCCGAGGTATCGACACATTTTTTTGCCGTTTACATCTATCATCATTTTTCAAATTTCTCTGACCTAAAATAATATATTGTCGCATTGATTTTTGTTGAATAGGTGTGATAATATAGAGAAGCAGAAAAAAGGAGGTCAAATAAAATGAATAACAAAATAAAAGTATTAATTGGTGACGATTCTGCAGAAAATGGCGTTAGTGTCGCAAACAAACTGAGGGAACACGGGCTTTATGCCTACACAAGAAGAAAGGACTGCAATGTTCTCTTTGAGGCAATCAAAAATGACTCTCCCGACATTGCGGTTCTTGACATATCTGCTCAGAACGGCGACGCTATATCGGTTATGAAGCGTGTGAAAGACTCAGGTTTAAAAGCTCCCGCATTTATCATAACTTCTTCCTACGACAACGAATTCATTGAGCGTCAGGTTATGGAAAGCGGTGCATCTTACTATCTTCTCAAGCCTTATGACGCCGATGACCTCTGCTCGGTTATAAAGTCGGCTATGAACGACAAAATCAGCAATATAACCGACGATATGGAAATCGTTGTCACCGACATCATTCACCAGCTTGGTGTTCCTGCACATATCAAGGGTTACCACTATCTGCGTACCGCAATACTTCACTCAATCGAGGACAAAAATCTTCTCGACAGCGTTACAAAGCTTCTATACCCAACCGTTGCCGGAATTTATGACACTACCTCCTCAAGAGTTGAACGTGCCATACGTCACGCTATCGAAATCGCATGGGACCGTGGCAACATCGACACCCTGAACTCTTTTTTCGGGTACACCGTTGACACAAGCAAAGGTAAGCCTACAAACTCCGAATTTATTGCCCTGATAACGGACAAGTTAAGACTGCAATATAAATCGGTTCTTAAAGGCGTCTGATTTTTTGTCAAACGGTACTTGTAATATTTTAAAGTTCGTGGTAATATATTAGTAGCATATCAGGCAGCTTTTTGCCGATGTCATTTTGGAAAGGACTTGTGTATATTATGAGCTTTAAAAAAATAAATTTGTCAGACCTTACATTCAACCCGTTTACTCTTATAGGTAAAGACTGGATGCTGATTACCTCCGGTTCTCCGTCAGCCTTCAACACTATGACGGCTTCATGGGGACAATTGGGCAAGCTTTGGAATAAGGATGTTTTTACCTGCTATATCCGTTCTAACAGATTTACATACGAATTTATCGAAAATAACAGCTGCTTTACCGCTTCTTTCTTCGGCGAGCAGTACAGAGACGCACTTAGCTACTGCGGCTCTCATTCGGGTCGTGACTGCAATAAAGCCGAAAATGCAGGTCTGACTCCAACTGAGCTTGACGGCTGTACAGCTTTTGAAGAAGCCGATATGGTTTTTGTTTGCAGAAAGCTCTATAAGGACGCTATTAAAAGGGACAGCTTTTTAACGTCCGACTCCCTTGACGATAAATTCTATTCAAATGACCCATACCATGCACAATACATTTCTGAAATCGTTGCTGTATATGTTAAAGAAAAATAAACATAATGTCAAAGGCTTGCATAGAAATTCTATGCAAGCCTTTTATTTTTACTATTTACCGCAAAGCAAATTTTCAATTGATCTTGTCAAAAGCCTGCTTGATATCATCAAGAATATCTTCAACGTTTTCAAGTCCGACAGAGAATCTTATCATACCGCCATTTATGCCTGCTGCAACAAGCTGTTCATCTGTAAGCTGACGATGTGTTGAACTTGCCGGGTGGAGCACACAGGTTCTTATATCAGCAACGTGTACGACATTTGAGGCAAGCTTGAGATTATCCATAAACTTGACGGCAGTATTTCTTCCGCCCTTGATAACAAACGAAATTACACCGCTTGTACCGTTCGGAAGATACTTCTTTGCAAGCTTGTGATATTTGTTGCTTTCAAGTCCAGGATAATTTACTGATTCAACCTTATCCGAAGCCTCAAGATACTTAGCTACAATCATTGCATTTTCGCAATACTGCTTCATACGGACAGCAAGTGTTTCGAGTCCGAGATTAAGCAGAAAAGCTGAATTTGCAGCAGGATAACAGCCAAAGTCTCTCATAAGCTGCATTCTTGCTTTTATTATGTAAGCCATTTTGCCATAAGCCTTTGTATATACAGTACCGTGATAGCTTTCGTCAGGCTCTGTAAACTCAGGGAATTTTCCGTTAGCCCAGTCAAAATTTCCTGCATCTACGATAACGCCGCCGATTTGTACAGCATGACCGTCCATATATTTTGAAGTAGAGTGAACAACGATGTCTGCACCAAATTCAATAGGTCTGCAAAGTATTGGCGTAGGAAATGTGTTGTCTATGATAAGTGGAATATTGTTTTTATGTGCAACTCTTGCAAGCTTTTCGATGTCAAGTACAGCAAGTGCAGGATTTGCGAGTGTTTCGCCGAAAACAGCTTTAGTGTTATCCTTTACAGCCTTCATAAGTTCTTCCTCAGGAGCATCAGCATCAACAAAAATGCACTCTATTCCAAGTCTTTTAAGAGTTACGGCGAAAAGATTTATAGTACCTCCGTATATAGTACCTGTTGAGACAAAGCTGTCGCCTGCCTTGCAGATATTGAGTATTGAGCAAAGTGAAGCAGCCTGACCGCTTGAAGTACACATAGCGGCAGCACCGCCCTCGAGTGCGGCAATTTTATCTTCAACAGCCATAACAGTAGGGTTTTCAAATCTTGAGTAAATAAGTCCCTTAGTAGGGTCATCGAAAACGGCGGCAACGTCGTTTGTTGAATCGTATACATAAGTTGTGCTTTGTACTATAGGAACGACTCTTGGTTCTGTATTTTTAGGGTGATAGCCTTCATGCAGGCATTTTGTTTCAATTTTCATTATAAAGACCTCCGAATTTAGAATTTTGCCTAATATCATCTTTTTAGACATAACCATAACTTATTATACCACACCTGCATTTAAAGTCAAGAATAATATTAAGAGTACCTCTAAAAACTCGTTTAATTAAAGGCGACACTGCACAAAACTTGTATAGTGTCGCCTTTAAGCATATTAGTATTATGTCATTTCTGAACAGAGAGCAGATAACGCTGCAAAGCCGAGTTCCATTTGCTGTAGGCCTTGTCATTTCTGTGGTCTTTGAGCTTGAAATTTTCTGCAAGATAGTTTCCCATAAAATCAGAGACCTTTGTTGCACCGGTGTAATTGAGGTGATCGCCACGGTCACGGGTGTCTGACAGCCAGTCAATATGTAGCTGGTCACTGATTAGATTCAGGTCAACGTATTTTATTTTCTGTTCTTTTGCAAGACGTTCTATTGCATTATGTTTCTGGTAATTCCAGTTTTTGCTGCTCGGAGTGCTTACAAGAACAAGCTCCGCACCGTTTTTACGGCAGTATTCTGCCATTTTGGAAACATATCTTCTGTTTATGTCCGGCAGCGGTCTTGTTTTGTCAGTATATTTCATATATTTTCTTTGTCTGACTCCGTTTACCGATGAGCTGCAACGAAATCCCTTGTTGTCGTCCGTCCATGAGTAATCGGCTTTTCTGCCGATACTTTTCAGTTTCATATCTTTCCAGCGGTCGTGATAACGGAAAATTGAAAACATATTAGATATTCTGTTTGCTGATGTATCGGCATATGTCATCTTACGGAAAATCGCATTTGTTTCAAGTATAACTACCTTTGGCTTTTGTTTTTCAAATGCCTCATGCAGAAAATTATCTGACCAGTAAAGCTGCTGTGCTGCCGTACTGCAAACGTATGACGTTATTCCGTTGTTTTTCCACATCAGCATTGGCGAATATGCTGAATATGCTTCGCTGTCGCCGATAATGACAGCGTCTATCGTATCCTTGTTTTCGCCAAGCAGTCCCGTTTCGTAAGAAGGCTTGAGTACTGAACCGCCCTTGTTGCTTTTCGGAGTGAAGATGTACGACGAAACAAGTAAAATTACAATAAGTCCTGCAAAAAAGATAACCGTATACATAATACGTCTTAATATTTTTTTTAAATTTACTCCCATTTTACTCCCTCCAAATAAACTTTCTTCAGGGTACTTCTAAAACTGTTTTCCCTCAAAATGAGTTTTCAGATGTCCCATCAATATCTCTAAAAATTTGCATACATAGGGTCAACAGGAACATATCCTGTTCCATATGCTCCGAAAATTGCTATAAATAGTATGATAGAATAGTATATCGGTATTCTGACATATAGCGGACGTGATATTATCCATTTGCCAAGCGATATTTTCTTCTCTTTTGTTATGCTTACTGACAGCACAATAAGAAGTGCAACACAAATTATTAATATATCAAGTTTGTCAATTCCAAGTTTGAAAAGAGTGCCGTTCCATAGCGATGATGGAGTGAAATCGGTCAGAATTTTTCCAAGCATTTCAAAACCTGCTCTTAATCCATGTGCATTGAAGAACATTTCACCGATACATACAATGATAAATGTTCTTACTGTCTGCATAATCACATAAGGCTTGCAGGTTCGGCGGATATGAAGCTTCTGTGCTGCGGAAATTACAAACGGTTCGATAATATTTCCTACAAGAATGAATGAGAAATGATACATACCGTAGAAAATGTACTGCCAACCTGCTCCGTGCCATATTCCGTTGCATAACCATACACAGAAAAGTGCTATCGAACTCGATGCAAGAGGTCCGAAGTGATTGCCGAGTTTCTTTCTTGCATTTGTTGTCAGTTTCTTCAGCGGCTTTGACATTGCAGCAGGATAAAAAATATAGTCTCTGAACCATGTACCGAGGGTTATATGCCATCTTTTCCAAAATTCCGAAATAGTCTTTGAAAAAAACGGCTGACTGAAATTTTCAGGCATTGTAATACCGAATATTTCCGCACTTCCGATAACGATGTCCATCGTTCCGGAAAATTCCATATAAAGCTGAAGTGCATAAAAAACTGCCGAAGCGGCTACAATTGCTCCATCATAGTTTTTGTATCCCGAGTAAATATTCCCGATAACGATATTAAGTCTGTCAGCAACGATTATTTTTTTCATTACACCAAATGATATCCGCTGAATACCCATTAAAAAATCATTGCTGCGTATGCGTTTGCCCTCCCAGAGTGCAATTGCTGTGTCGGAATAACGGCATATCGGTCCTTCAACTATTTGTGGAAAGAAACTCATAAAAAGAGCAAGACGGAAAAAATTTCTGTCCGCTTTTATTTTTTCACGATAAACATCAAAAATATATGCCATAGCCTGCATCGTATAGAACGAAATTCCTATAGGTGCGGCATATGATGGTATGTCGATTGCTGCTTTACAGCCGAAAAGTTTTATGACGCTGTTTATGTTGCATACCGTAAACCCCATATACTTATAAAATGCAAGCAGTCCGATATTCAGAAGTATTGCAATTGCAAGAAATCTTCGCATATACTTCTGATATTCAGCTTTTATTTCCTTTTTACTCCTGTCACCGGGATTTTTCAGCTTTTCATCACGCTCGGATTTAAGCCCGTCAAGCTTAAGCCCTATGCCGTGAATTACAAAAACCGAGAAGATAAGACAGATTATAAGTGTTCCGCTTATCGACCAAAAGAAAAACCAGCTTGCGGCAAGTAATAATATCGGTCTTGCTTTTTGGGGTAATATCAGATACAATAATATTACAGCCGGCAGAAATGCGGCAAGATAAAGCAGTGAACAGTATGACGCACTCATTTACTCCTCCTCTTGAAGTCTGTTAATAAGTGCAAGCATTGCCTCTGCTGAATTGAAATTGGCAGGTATTATCTCAACTGTCGGAATTGTAATGTCAAACTCGTCCTCAAGCTCGGCAATAAGCGAGATTATTGAAAGAGAATCAAGGATATGGTCATCAATAAGTGTTTTACAGGAAGTAAAATCTACCTCCGGTTCAATGTCTTCAAGAATTTCAATAAGCTTTTCCATTTTTCATTTTCCTTTCTGTTCTTAGCATATTTTGTCTGACATATTAAGTTTATATGTCTCATACTGCTTTCTTGATTCAGAAGCAGTACCGTTGGCTCCTATAATCAGTACCGTCGGCAGCTCACGGCTCAGGAAAAGTGATATTCCCTCTGTCATACAATAAGCTCCCGTATTCTGAAACACCATTATGTCACCAACTGACAAGCCTTTTATCGGCAACTGCTTTACAAGTATATCATTTGCTGAACACAATGAACCACAGATGTTCCAGATGCTTTCACTTTCTTCTTCCTTCTGAGGCAGAACCTGTAAAAACGGCTTACGCATTGCCATTGACTGTCCGAAATATACAAGCTGATGCATACCGCCGTCAACTATTGCGTAATTTTCGTTTCTGCAAGATTTTGTATCTACAACCTTTGTAAGGTAACTTCCGCATGAGGCTGCTAAAGCACGCCCAAGCTCAATTGTTATTTCAGTCCTGTTTTTCATACTGTCAAGCATATTGCAAAGCTCTGAAATGTAATTATCTTCATCAAAGCTTTCTTCGCTGAAATACATCACCGGAAATCCCGGCCCGAACTCAAGCTCTCTTGCGGTAAATCCGGTTTCATCATAAATTCTTGTAAGAAAATCATCTATTGCCGTGATTTCCCTTTTAAGACGCTTCAGTGAAGCTTTCTGCGTACCGGAATAATATTGTAATCCCAATATTTCAAATAGCTTACTGTCTGCCTTTTTCCGTATGATATCAATTATATCGTTTTCGCTGAGTCCGAACTGATTTCCGCTTGAAAGTCTGAGAATAAGACGTACTCTTTTACCGTATTTTTCGGCAAGATTCTCAATAAGCTCAGCCTGTCTTGCGGACTCAGCAGTAAATATCGGCATATCACCGTCTCTTGCAAAAATTTCTTCAATAACCGACGGAGTTTTATAAACACCGGAAATTACCAGCTTTTCAATGTCGATTCCTGATTCGTTACAGATATGATACTCTCCGCCTGAACAAACCTCAAATCTGCTGACACTGCTGCTCAAAAGCTTTACAATAAATGGATTCGCCTTTACAGCATAACAGATTTTTATACCGCCAAATCTGCTTTTTATGTAACTCACACGCTCTGCAAGCTTCTTTTCTTCAAAGACATACATCGGTGTAGGGAAGCTTTTGCATAGCTCTGATACAAGGTTTTCTTTCATGGCTACCTCCTTTTTACGCTTTCAAGAAGTAATTTGCGGTCGGTTTTGCCATTTTTTGTGATTGGTAAAGACTCTGCCTTACGAAATGCACTCGGCACCATAAACAGTGGAAGTATTCCTCTTAGCTGTGCGTGAATATCGGATTTTTCCGCTTCACCAACATAAAAACAGTAAAGCTTTTCCTTTTCGGCATCAAATACACAGCAGCAGCGTTCAACATCATTGCAGGCATTTACAGCACGTTCAATCTCCTCAAGCTCAATTCTGTGTCCTTTGTACTTTATCTGAAAATCCTTGCGTCCACAAAACATAAGCTCTCCACTTTTATTATATCTGCCAAGGTCACCTGTACGGTAGATACGCTCGTAAAAAGCTGAGTTAAGCGGATTCTGCACAAAAACGTTATCTGTCTGCACTTTATCACCGTAGTATCCAAGTGCAAGGCAGGAACCACTTACACATATCTCGCCCTCAGCTCCTTGCTCTGTAACCTCTTTGTCGTTTTCGTCAAGCAAAAATACCTTCTCGTTCTGAAAAGCCCTTCCGATAGGTATTCCATCAGAATAATCACGTTTTCGGTCAATTTTATGATATGTACAGTTGCAGGTTATCTCAGTCGGTCCGTAAAGATTTACAAAATCAGCATCGGGAAGCTTTTCAAGCCATGATTTAAGATGCTTTGACGGCATTACTTCTCCGCTGAACATTACACGGCGTACCTTTTCGGGCGTTCGGTAATCAAGCCCATGAAACGTACTTATAAGGCACAGTGCGGAAACTGCCCATATCATTGTCGTGATATTGTGGTCGCATATGAAGTCAAGCAAATCTTTAGGCTTTGAAAACAATTCCCGTGGAATTATCACAAGCTCTGCTCCTGTTGCGGCGGCTGAATATATGTCCTTTACAGAAACATCAAAATCAAATGGTGCTTGATTACCAACTATGTCGCTGCTGTCCATTCCGGACATTTCAGTCAATTCATCAATGAAGTCTATTACAGACCTGTGGCTGACGGCAACGGCTTTAGGCGTTCCGGTAGAGCCTGATGTAAAATTGGCATAAAGCGGCATATTATCAGTAAGCTTCATAAGTCTGTCGCAAAGGCTTTCTTCGTCGATTTCGCCGCACAGCAGGTCGTCTGCAAGCAAAATCTTTTTACCGCTGAATATTCTTTTTGCAAGCTCCATCGTTTCGGCATCGGCGATAACTACTTGTGCATCAAGGACAGTCTGCATCTTTTCAAGCCGTTTTTCAGGCAATTCGCTGTTGAAGTACACATAAAAGCCGCCGGCATAAACTGTACCGTAAAATGCACACAACGCTTTTACGCCTTTTTCAAGCATAACTGCTACGGGAGCAGACGGAAAAATTATCTTTGAAAGTACTGTTGCTATACGTCTGGAATTATCACGCAACTGTGAATATGTAAATGAACCGCATATATCGCTGACTGCCGTCTTATCCGAAAATTTTCCGGCACTTTTTTCAAGATAGTCAATAACATTATACTGCATAAGCTTACCCCCTCATATCTGAGCTGCTGCAATGCTGTATGCCAGAATGCACAGCGGTTTTCCCAAAATTATTATCACTGCAAATTTTTTAAGTCTCATTCCGGTAAGTCCGGAAAAATAGCACAGAAAATCATCGGGAAACAGTGGCAGCAACATTGCAATGAAAAGAAACACTTCGTATTTTTTACTTCTTTCAATACGCCTCATATATTTTTTTACACGTTTTTCAGAAAATAATCCATTGACAAGCTTTATTCCATATTTCTTTGCAAGCATAAACGCCGCTATCGAGCCAACAGATATTCCGATATAATTACAAAGAAATCCTCCGAACCAGCCAAACATCACTCCTCCGACTGCACATCCAAGAAACCCGGGCAGTATAGGCAGAACGACTTGCGCTGCCTGTATCACGGTAAGAATCACAGGTCCGAATATTCCGTAGCTTTTTATGTATATACGCAGAGAATCAGGAGAATTGAACTCCCCGTCCATATATGCCTTCACAAGCACTGCTGTAACTATAAGACAAATACCAAGCAGCAACACAGTAAATATTTTTTTCAGCTTCATAATCCTGTCCCTCCTGCTTTTTGGTATTATATTATTTCTTCCTTGAATCAATATTTAACTTTGAAATAAATCCTTTCAAGGTATATTCAAGCTTAAAATATTATTATTTATCCAAACAAATCAGATAATACACCACTTAGGGGCATCTTTATAAGTCATTTCATAGATGCCGATAACTAAAGACAGAAGGGATTATATGCGCATACTGATAGTCGAAGACGAAAAGGGTCTTGCTGAAGGTCTTAAAGCTATTCTTGAACAGGAAACTTATTCCGTTGATGTGGTTTATGACGGTCTTTCAGGACTCGACTATATCCTCAGCAATATCTATGACATGATAATACTCGACATAATGCTTCCAAAGCTCAACGGTCTCGATGTACTGAAAAACGCAAGAAACGAAGGCGTGAACACTCCTGTTATCCTGCTTACCGCAAGGTCTCAGGTAAGCGACAAAATCAAGGGTCTTGACAACGGTGCTGACGACTATATCACAAAGCCTTTCGATACTGATGAGCTTCTCGCACGAATCAGAGCAAGAACAAGATCGGCTGCTTCACCGGCTCAGGACGACCTCACTTTCGGCGATATCACCATGTGCAGACGCCGTCAGGAACTAAAAAATGACTCTCGCTCAGTTAAACTCGGCAATAAGGAATTTCAGCTTATGGAATGCCTTATGATCAACAACCGCCAGATTATGACTAAGGACGCACTCATTACTAAGGTCTGGGGTCCTCTCGATGACAGCGAATACAATAACATTGAGGTCTATATATCATTTCTTCGTAAGAAACTCAGATTTATCAAGGCTTCAGTCAAAATTGTCACTACAAAAAATGTCGGATATTCTCTTGAGGAGGGTTCTGATGGTTAGAAAAATACGACTTAAATTCGTTACAATTACACTTTCACTGCTGACTGTCACCTTTACTGTCATTTTCCTTACAAACTATATGTACAACTTTTACCTCTACAAGGAAGACGCATACTACTTCCTCGAAATGGTAACTGAAGACGACACTCTTATCAATTTCGACTACTTCGAAGATATGACGTTGCCAAAAGTTTATGTTGCAACTATCAACAAAAAAGGAACTGTCACTGATATAAAGTCCAATATAAAGTATGACAGCAAAAATGTCGAAAAAATTGCTAAAAATATATACAAGCTTTCCCAGAAACACGGCAAGCTCAAGCCTTACCTCTACTATAAAAGAATCGACTCGAAAGGCAATACAATCATCGCTGTCGAAGATTATTACACACACCACAGAGAGCTTCACAAAACCGCTATTACTATTTTTATCGTTCTTACCGCTTATGGAATCCTGCTTTGCATAAGCCTCTTTCTTTCAAAATATGTTACTAAGCCTGCCGCCGAAGCTCTCGAACGTGAAAAGCAATTCATCTCCGATGCAAGCCACGAACTTAAAACTCCTGTTGCCGCTATTATTCTTAACGCTCAGGCTATGTCGGCAACAGAAAAACAAAGCAAACACCTTCAGATTATTATCTCAGAAGCCGAACGTATGAGCCGTCTCATAAAACGTCTGCTCACCCTCGCTTATGCCGACGAATATAACAGCACCAGAGACAAGGCTCAATTTTCCCTTTCCGATTGCTGTGAGGAAATGGCTCTGCCGTTTGAAAGCACCGCCTTTGAAAACCATATTTCCTACAATTATAATATCAGGGAAAATATACAGTTCAACGGCATTGAGGAGGACATCAAACAAGTAGTCTCAATTCTTCTCGACAACGCTTTCAAATATACCCCAAACGGCGGCGTTGTTACCGTGACACTTGATATGCAGGGTCACAAGCCTGTGCTTATTGTTAAAAATACAGGCGACGGTATCTCTCCTGAAGAGCTTCCTCATATCTTCGAGCGTTTCTACCGCCGTGACAAATCACGCAACAACGAACTTAACAGCTTCGGTCTCGGTCTTGCTATCGCTCATTCTATTGTCAAGGCTCACAACGGCTCAATTAAGGTGAACAGCCACTACGGCTCTTTTACAGAATTTACTGTTACTTTCTGATTTTCTTAAAGCTTTATGGCAGCACTTTACAAGTTCGTCTTTTAACTTGTACAGTGCTGCCTTATTCTTTTTTATCTGCACTGTTGAAATAAACAGCTTTATATGTTATAATATTGTTTGGGTGTTTGCAAAATACGACGCTTTATAAGCAGCTTACTTATTTTGTCTTTTTCCAAACTCCTTAGTTTTTACGAAAATGGAGATTTTTATGCTTCTCAGCTTATCTAATATAAACAAGTTCTATAACGGCAACCAACTGCTTAACAACATCTCCCTTACTATCGGCGAAAACGACAGAATCGGTCTTGTCGGTATCAACGGCTGCGGTAAATCTACCCTTATTAAAATTATTATGGGTATCGTAAACCCTGACAGATTTACAGAACGTGACGGCATCATTTCTAAAGCTGCCAAAACTTCTATCGGCTACCTCGAACAAATGGGCAGCCTTAATACGGAAAATACTGTCATCTGCGAAATGCAGAGCGTATTCAGCCAATTTCACAACGCTATCGCTCGGCTTCGTGAACTCGAAATCGAAATGGCTCACGGCAATAATTCCGGTGAGGACGAATATGTAAGGCTTTCTTCATGGATTGAGGCAAACGACGGCTACAACACTGACGTCAAAATCAAAATGGTTCTAAACGGTATGGGCTTCTCGGAAAATGAACTGCAACGTACTGTATCAGGTTTCAGCGGCGGCGAAAAAACAAGACTCGCTATCGCAAGACTCCTCCTTGAAGAACCTAACCTGCTTATACTCGACGAACCTACAAACCATCTCGACTTCAAAACAATTATGTGGCTCGAGGATTACCTCAAAAGCTATAGCGGCGCTATTCTCGTTGTATCACATGACCGATACTTTCTCGACAAGGTATGCTCATCTGTCTGCGAAATCGAAAGAGGTTCCCTCACCCGCTTCAAAGGCAACTACTCAAACTACATAAAGCTTAAACAGGAATCCGTTATACGCCGTGAAAAGGAATTTGAACTGCAACAAAAGGAAATCTCCAAAATGGAGGACTATGTTGCCCGCAACCTCGTCAGAGCTTCTACGTCAAAAAGCGCTAAAAGCCGCATAAAAGCTCTCGACAAAATGGAACGTATCGAAAAGCCGCTACACGACGAGAAAAAAGCAAAAATCCACTTTACTTACTCAACTGAGCCTCCGCTTGACGTACTAAGCGTCAAAAATACAGACATAAGTGTCGGAGATGGCACAACCCAGAAAACACTCCTCGACCAAATCTCCTTCTCTGTAAGACGTGGCGATAAACTCGCTATCATCGGCGACAACGGCATCGGTAAATCTACTCTGCTCAAAATTATTCAGGATAAACTCCCACATAAAGGTGTCGTACGCTGGAGCAGCAACGTCAGAATCTCTTACTTTGAACAGGAAAGCACAAACCTCAACAAAAGTCTTACCGTTATGGAGGAAATCCACCACAGATATCCTCTGCTATCTGAACTCGAAGTAAGAAGCCTTCTCGCTCAGGTCAGACTTACCGGCGAAAATGTATTCAAACAAACCGGTGTCATAAGCGGCGGTGAACGTGCAAAGCTATGCTTCGCTATTATGATGCAGGAACACGGAAATGTTCTCATTCTCGATGAACCTACAAACCACCTCGACCTCGCTTCAAAAGAGGCTATCGAAGAAGCTTTGCTTGAATATACAGGCACAATGATTTTCGTCTCGCACGACAGATACCTGCTTAGCAAAATCGCCGACAGAATCATTGAACTTCGCTGCGACGGCTCCGAAACCTTTGAATTCGGTTTCGATAAGTACATGGACGTTATAAGAGAACGTCAGGCTGAACAAAAACGTATCGCCGATGCAGAGAAATTTGCTAAATCAGAATCAGCTGCAAAAGAAAAGAATTCCAAAGTCTACAAAAGTAAACAGCAACGTAGTGCAGAAGCCGCCAAACGTGCCGAAATCAAACGCATTGAGGACGAAATCGACTCGCTTCAACTCACACTTGATTCACTCAATGACGAAATTACTCACGAAAATGTATTCTCCAACTACGAACTTATGTCCGCTAAATGCTCCGAAATCGAAAACGTCAAAAATTCTATGGACGCTCTCTTAGATAAATTGGTCGAACTCGACGACTGATTCCGTTGTATTTTATTCTGTTAAATTTACCTCTTTTGTCAGAATGATAAATTTTTTCTTTTATTTTGCTCGTTACTATTGAAATTTATCACACTTTGTGGTATAATATCATTATCTTAATCCGAATTGATTCCCGCAAGACTTTCTTGCGAAATTAATTCCTATATTTTTATCGGAGGCTATCATTATGAAACACATCAAAACTATCAATAAGGCTAACCTTAAAGAATCTGCTCAGAAGGGCGGCTGCGGTCAGTGTCAGGCTTCTTGCCAGTCAGCTTGCAAGACTTCTTGCACCGTTGCTAACCAGAAATGCGAAAGATAATCAAAGCTTTCGCTTTTGATTGCTCTTTGCTCGCTTTTTAGGAATAATCCGCTAAAGGGACATTTATTGTCCCTTTGCCTTTTTGTACACATTTTTCCGTTTCTTACTATTTTACAGCTATTTGCTGTTATATGAAAGGTTTTGACTCGAATGATACATAAATACAAGCTCGGCGGCTTCAACATTGTCCTCGATGTAAACAGCGGTGGTGTTCACATCGTCGATGAGCTTACTTACGATATGCTCGATAACGTTGAACCCCCTTTTGAAAACTCATGCCCTCAAAAGGTTATGGACAAGCTACTGCGATTTTACCCCCGTGACGAAATCGAAAGCTGCTACAACGAAATAGTTGAACTCTCTAACGAACATATCCTATTCTCTGAAGACGATTACGAAAAATATGCAAAGGTCTCTGTCGCTTCACCTATTAAGGCTATGTGCCTCAATATCGCTCATGACTGCAACCTCAGATGTAAATACTGCTTCGCTTCTACCGGCGACTTCGGCGGCGGCAGAAAACTTATGTCATTTGAAACAGGCAAAAAAGCTATCGACTTCCTCCTCGAAAAATCACTCGACAGAAAAAATCTCGAACTCGATTTCTTCGGCGGCGAACCTCTTATGAATTTCGATGTCGTTAAACAAATCGTTCAGTACGCTCGCTCCCGTGAGGCAGAATATGGCAAAAAATTTAGATTTACCATCACAACTAACGGTATGCTGCTCGATGACGATAAAATCGATTTCATCAATAAGGAAATGTCTAATGTGGTTCTTTCCGTTGACGGCAGAAAATCTGTAAACGACAATATGCGAATCAGAGTCGATGGCTCGGGTTCTTACGATAAAATTGTCCCTGCTTTCAAAAAACTCGTTGACGCTCGTGGCGAAAAGGAATATTATGTCCGTGGTACTTTCACCAACCACAACCTCGACTTCTCTGACGACGTTTTCAGTATGTATGATGCCGGTTTCGACCAGATTTCAATCGAACCTGTTGTCTGTGACGCTTCCAAAGAATATGCAATTACTGAAAAAGACCTCCCTGCTATCTTCAAGGAGTATGAAAAACTCACTCAGCGTATTCTCGATAACGAAAAGAAAGGCAAAAAATTCAACTTTTTCCACTTTATGCTCGACCTCGACCAAGGTCCTTGTGCAATAAAACGTCTGAGAGGCTGCGGCTGCGGAAACGATTACGTCGCTATTACCCCTGACGGCGACATCTATCCTTGTCACCAGTTTGTCGGAATTGACGAGTACAAAATGGGAAATATTGATGCCGGAACTTTCAACTATGATATGAAGGCTGAATTTGCCAAGGCTCACGTCTATACTAAACCGGAATGCAGAAAATGCTGGGCTAAATTCTATTGCAGCGGTGGCTGCAATGCTAACAACTACCAGTATGCAGGCGATATACATAATGCCTACAAAATGACCTGCCAACTTGAGAAAAAACGTCTTGAATGTGCAATTATGATTAAAGCCGCTCACTGTGCCGAAAATAATCAGTAGTATTTCAAATATTTATAAAAAAAGTCAGTCACGAAAATGTGACTGACTTTTTTGTTTATCTGTTTCAGATACCTGAACTATTTACAGAAGGTGTGGTATTATGCTCAAAATATGACTCATTCTTTTCGATTTCAACATTATTATAAACGTCCATACCTGTACCTGCCGGAACAAGCTTACCGATAATAACATTTTCCTTGAGTCCGAGGAGCATATCGCTCTTGCCTCTGATTGCGGCATCTGTAAGTGCCTTTGTTGTTTCCTGGAATGAAGCGGCTGAAAGGAAGCTCTCTGAATTTGAAGATGCTTTTGTGATACCCTGAAGTACAGCTTCTGTCTCTACAAGTGAGAGATCGTATTCACCGGCATCAATTCTTGCCTGAATACCCTCATTGATTTCGTCGATTTCCTTCTTGTCAACAAGAGTTCCCGGAAGCAGATAGCTGCTACCTGTTTCCTCTACCTTTATCTTACGAAGCATCTGACGTACGATAACCTCGATATGCTTATCGTTGATATCAACACCTTGCAGACGGTAAACCTTCTGGACTTCATCAATGATGTAGTTCTGAACTGCCTGTGTTCCGAGAGTTACAAGGATATCAGTAGGATAGATATTACCCTCTGTAAGACGGGTACCGACTTCTATTTCGTCGCCCTCCTGAACTCTGATTTTGAGGTTATACGGTATCATATAGTTCTCAGAGCTGCCTGTTTCGTCATTTGTGACAATAATTGTACGGGTTGTCTTGACTTCTTCGATATGAACCCTGCCTGCGATCTTTGAAAGCATTGCAGCATTTTTCGGACGTCTGCCCTCAAACAGTTCCTCAACACGAGGAAGACCCTGTGTGATATCTTCTGCCGATGCGATACCGCCGGTATGGAATGTTCTCATTGTAAGCTGAGTACCAGGTTCACCGATTGACTGAGCTGCGATAATTCCGACTGCCTCACCGACTGAAACAATGTTTCCGTTTGCAAGGTTTGCGCCGTAGCACTTTGCACATACACCGTTTCTTGATTTACAGTGAAGTACAGAACGAATCTTGACACGTTCAACGCCTGCATCAACGATTTTCTTTGCGTCGGCTTCGTTCATAAGTTTATTCTTAGAAACTATGATTTCGCCTGTTTTCTCATCTCTGAGGTCGTGAACGAGGTATCTTCCGAGAAGACGTTCAGCGAAAGGTTCAATCATTTCGTTTCCGTTTTTGATTTCATAGATTTCGATACCATCGTCTGCACAGCAGTCTTCCTCACGGATAATTACGTCCTGAGAAACATCTACCAGACGTCTTGTAAGGTAACCTGAGTCAGCGGTACGAAGGGCGGTATCGGCGAGTCCCTTACGGGCACCTCTTGAAGAAATGAAGTATTCGAGGATATTAAGTCCCTCACGGTAATTAGCTCTGATTGGAATTTCGATAGTAGTACCTGATGTATTGGCGATAAGTCCACGCATACCTGCAAGCTGACGAATCTGGCTGATACTACCACGGGCACCTGAGTCTGCCATCATAAAGATTGGGTTATACTTATCAAGGTTAGCTTTCAGAGCTGTAGTAACATCATCTGTAGCCTTGTTCCAGATAGAGATAACTCTCTTTGATTTTTCTTCTCTGGAGATGTAGCCGTACTCATATTCCTCAGTAATTTCCTCGATATCGGAGTCAGCCTTAGCAAGAATCTCTTTTTTCTGAGGCGGAATTTCGGCATCGCATACGGCGACTGTAATTGCAGCCTTTGTTGAATACTTAAAGCCAAGTGCCTTGATTTTGTCGAGAACCTCGGAAGTTGTTGTTGTACCGTGAATCTTTATGCAGCGTTCGATGATATCCGAAAGCTGTTTTTTGCCGACGAGGAATGATATTTCGAGGTCGAACTGTTTATTGGAATCTGTTCTGTCAACGTATCCGAGGTCCTGAGGGATATTCTCGTTGAATATGAGACGGCCGACAGTACAGTTGATGATTTTTGAAACCTTCTTTTCGCCGAGGTCCTTTGTAATTTTAACTCTTACAGCAGCCTGAAGAGTAACAACGTGTTCATCGTAAGCCATCAGGGCTTCATTAACATCTCTGAACACCTTACCCTCACCGGGTTCGCCGTCCTTTTGCATAGTAAGGTAGTATGAACCCAGTACCATATCCTGTGAAGGAACGGCAACAGGCTTACCATCTGACGGTTTGAGCAGATTATTTGCGGCGAGCATAAGAAAACGTGCTTCTGCCTGAGCTTCGGCTGAAAGTGGAAGATGGACAGCCATCTGGTCGCCATCGAAGTCGGCATTGAAAGCCGAGCAAACCAGTGGGTGAAGCTTGATAGCACGACCCTCAACGAGAATCGGTTCAAAAGCCTGAATACCGAGTCTGTGAAGTGTAGGGGCACGGTTTAGCATAACCGGGTGGTCTTTGATAACGTCCTCGAGTGCGTCCCAGACCTTATCTGAAGCACGGTCGATAACTTTTCTTGCACTCTTGATATTGGCGATAGCTTTTTTGTCAACGAGTCTTTTGAGTACGAAAGGTTTAAAGAGTTCGAGAGCC
The DNA here is from genome assembly GCA_022641595.1 of Ruminococcus sp. Lineage (GTDB taxonomy): Bacteria > Bacillota > Clostridia > Oscillospirales > Ruminococcaceae > Ruminococcus. The sequence goes on from JALCDN010000034.1 coordinate 20,882, forward strand.
ATTTCCTTAGGAAGACCGCACTGATACATTTTAAGCTCAGGGCCTACAACGATAACCGAACGTCCTGAATAGTCAACACGTTTTCCGAGGAGGTTCTGACGGAATCGTCCCTGTTTACCTTTAAGCATTTCTGAGAGTGATTTGAGCGGACGGTTATTCGGACCTGTAACAGGTCTGCCACGTCTGCCGTTGTCTATGAGAGCGTCGACAGCTTCCTGGAGCATTCTTTTTTCGTTTCTTACGATGATATCAGGAGCATCGAGTTCAAGCATTCTTTTAAGACGGTTATTTCTGTTGATGACACGTCTGTAGAGATCGTTAAGGTCAGATGTAGCATAGCGTCCGCCGTCGAGCATAACCATAGGACGTATATCAGGCGGAATTACAGGTACTACAGTAAGTATCATCCATTCAGGCTTATTTCCTGAAAGTCTGAAAGCCTCGATAATCTGGAGTCTTTTCAGAAGCTTTACTTTTTTCTGACCTGCCGGAAGTCCGACAAGTTCGGCTTTAAGGTCATCTGAAACGAGTTCGAGATTATTTTTCCATTCAACCTCAGTGTTTTCGCAGAAAGGACATTCCTTGCAGTTGAAGTTTCTTTCGCAGTTATGGCAGGCTTCACGCTGTTCCTTGTCGAAGTTAAGTTTATTAAGTTCAAGGAGTCTGTTTTTAAGGTCATCATATCTTTCGGTATCGTACTCATGCAGAAGTTTTCTGATAGCTTCCGCACCCATTTCGGCCTTAAAGTCGTCGCCGTACTTTTCAAGGTATGAGAGGTACTCCTTTTCGCTCAGGAGTTGTTTTTTAACGAGGTCTGTGTTACCCGGATCTGTAACGATGTACTTTGTAAAGTAAAGCACTTCCTCAAGACGTTTCTGTGAGATTTCAAGTACCTGACCGATTCTTGACGGTGTACCCTTGAAATACCATATATGTGATACAGGAGTAGCAAGTTCAATATGACCCATTCTTTCACGTCTTACCTTGGCTCTTGTAACCTCAACGCCGCAGCGATCGCATATTTTGCCTTTAAAGCGGATTTTCTTGAATTTACCGCAGTGACATTCCCAGTCCTTTGATGGGCCGAAGATTCTTTCACAGAACAGTCCGTCTCTTTCAGGCTTCTGGGTTCTGTAGTTAATAGTTTCAGGTCTTTCAACAGCGCCGTATGACCATTTTCTTATCTGTTCGGGGGAAGCCAGACCTATCTTAATAGATTCAAATGTATTAAATTCCAAACTATTACCTCCTTTTAGAAGTCAGTTGATTTATAACCGCAGACGATTTTCGTTTTGAAAGTCATCTGTTTGTTAAAAGCAGATCTTTTATCAGAAGATTTCACGCAATTGGTGTGCATTATTTATTTCACTTTAGATAAATACACACCATGCGAAAATCGTTTCACTTATTTCAGATATGCCTTAGTACATTGCGACACAAATTTTATTATTCGCCGTCCTCGTCAAGATCAAAACCGTCAAAGGAGTCAAGATCTTCATCTGAATCATTGAAATCGTCGGCTTCGTCGTCATCGGGGGTATCAAATGAAAAGTCATCAGTATCGGTATCAGTGTCGGAGTCGGTGTCAGTAAGCTCCTTATCGCCGTCCTGATCCTCGAACATATAGCCTTCCTCACCGATATTCTCGTGGTTATAGCCTGTTTTATCGGCAGTATCCTCATCGGCATAGGAGGTATTCTGTGGAATCGGGTCATCATCGTCATCGAAGTTTTGTTTAAGGTCGATTTCGTTCTGATTAGCATCAAGCACTCTCACGTCGAGACCGAGTGACTGAAGTTCCTTTACAAGAACCCTGAATGATTCAGGAATACCAGGCTTTGGAACATTCTGACCCTTTACAATAGCTTCATAGGTATTTACACGACCGACAGTATCATCTGATTTAACTGTAAGAATTTCCTGAAGTGTGTAAGCTGCACCATAAGCTTCAAGAGCCCATACTTCCATTTCACCGAATCTCTGACCGCCGAACTGAGCTTTACCGCCGAGTGGCTGCTGAGTAACGAGTGAGTAAGGACCTACAGAACGTGCATGGATTTTATCATCAACAAGGTGATGGAGTTTAAGGTAGTACATATATCCGACAGTAACACGGTTATCGAATTTTTCGCCGGTACGGCCGTCATAGAGAGTAAACTTACCGTCCTCACTGATTTCGAGAGCCTTAGGATTGATTACCTTATCCATAGTATTGAGTTCAAACATATCGTTTCTATGGTCCTTGTTCTTTTCATTGGCAGCCTTGAAGCATTCTCTGATATCGTCTTCGTGAGCGCCATCGAAAACAGGGGTCATAACGTGCCATCCGAGTGCTTTTGCAGCCATACCGAGGTGAACCTCAAGAACCTGACCGATATTCATACGTGAAGGAACGCCAAGAGGATTAAGAACGATATCGAGCGGAGTACCGTCCGGCAGGAATGGCATATCCTCTTCAGGGAGAATTCTTGAAACAACACCCTTGTTACCATGACGACCGGCCATTTTATCGCCGACAGTAATCTTACGTTTCTGAGCGATATAGCAGCGTACACGCATATTGACGCCTGCACCGAGCTCGTCGCAGTTATCTCTTGTGAAGATTTTTACGTCAACAATAACGCCTGCCTCACCGTGAGGAACTTTAAGTGAATTATCACGGACTTCTCTTGCTTTTTCGCCGAAAATAGCACGAAGCAGTCTTTCCTCGGCAGTAAGCTCAGTTTCGCCCTTAGGGGTTACCTTACCAACAAGAATATCGCCTGAATGAACTTCAGAGCCTACTCGGATAATACCGTTTTCATCGAGATTAGCAAGAGCGTCATCGCCGACGTTAGGGATATCACGGGTAATTTCCTCAGGACCGAGTTTAGTATCACGGCATTCAGTTTCGTACTCTTCGATATGGACTGAAGTGAATATATCTTCACGGACAAGACGTTCGTTAAGCAGAACGGCGTCCTCGTAGTTATAGCCTTCCCATGTCATAAAGCCGATTAGAGCGTTTTTACCGAGTGAAATTTCGCCATCTGAGGTTGCAGGGCCGTCAGCAAGAACCTGACCCTTTTTAACCTGTTCGCCGACAGAAACGATAGGTCTCTGGTTTACACAGGTACCCTGGTTTGAACGCTTGAATTTTGTGAGCTTGTATTTATGTTCAAGACCGATATTATCGGTCATAACGATTGTATCGGCGGAAACTGCTGTGATTGTGCCTGGGTATTCTGAAACTATGCAGACACCTGAGTCAACAGCAGCCTTATATTCCATACCTGTTCCGACAAACGGACGTTCAGTTTTAAGCAGAGGAACGGCCTGACGCTGCATATTAGAACCCATGAGGGCACGGTTTGCGTCATCGTTTTCGAGGAACGGAATCATTGATGTAGCGACAGAAACGACCATTTTAGGCGAAACGTCCATATAGTCGACCTTATCTCTTTCGCATTCGAGAATCTGCTCACGGAAACGTGCATTAACTCTTGGTCTTGCGAATTTACCGTCTTCGGTAAGAGGCTCGTTAGCCTGAGCGACGATGAAATTATCCTCTGTATCGGCAGTCATATAAACAACTTCATTTGTTATGACACCTGTAGATTTATCTACCTTACGGTAAGGAGCCTCTATGAAGCCGTACTTGTTTATTCTTGCGAAAGTTGCAAGGTATGAGATAAGTCCGATGTTAGGACCTTCAGGAGTTTCGATAGGACACATTCTGCCGTAGTGGCTGTAGTGAACATCTCTGACTTCAAATCCGGCTCTGTCTCGTGAAAGACCGCCAGGACCGAGGGCAGAAAGACGTCTTTTATGAGTAAGCTCAGCAAGAGGGTTATTCTGGTCCATAAACTGTGAAAGTGGCGAAGAACCGAAGAATTCCTTCATTGACGAGACAATTGGTCTTATATTTACAAGAGTTGCCGGAGTGAGTGCATTTACGTCCTGAGCCTGAAGGTTCATACGTTCACGGATAACTCTTTCCATTCTTGAAAAGCCGATTCTGAACTGATTCTGAAGAAGTTCGCCGACAGAACGGATACGTCTGTTTCCGAGGTGGTCGATATCATCTACAGTACCAACGCCTTCACAGAGGTTGATAAAGTAGCTGATTGTAGCGAAGATATCGTCAAGAATTATATGTTTTGGAACAAGCTCGTCGGCTCTTTTCTTGATATTGTCCTCGATTTCCTCAGCATCTGCTGAGTTTTCGAGAATTTCTCTGAGAACCTTGAAAGAAACCTTTTCGTTTATGCCATATTTTTCTGTATCGAAATCGACATAGCCGTTGATGTCAACCATACCGTTACCTATAATTTTGACATTTTTCTCGACCATACGGATAGCGTTCTCGCCGTTTTCG
>JALCDN010000035.1 GCA_022641595.1 Ruminococcus sp.
ATAAGGAAGAAGAACGACATATTCTTTTTCGTTATAGTCAAAATAATCGAGAACTTCGAAGTGAGTTTCATTACCATTTTCGTCGGTCAATGATATGCATGATAAATCCTCATCTGAATCCTCATCATCCGTTGAGTTGAATAAATCTTTTTCGTCGTCCATAATAAACCTCCAGTAAAAAGTCAGATAAAATCTGCAATATAATTATAGCATGGTTTGCATAAAAACGCAATAGTTAACTGAAAATTAATGTTATTAGTCCATTTTTTTCAGAAGCTTTTCGAGATCAAGAGAATGTCCGAGAACAACAAGATGTTCGTGTTCACCAAGAATGTAATCTGCACTTGGAAGTGCTCTTACGGCATTGCCGTTTTTTATAGCGAGAATGTTTACATTATATTTTTTTCTCACATCAATTTTAAGTATGCTTTTTTCAACCCAGCTTTTAGGTACAGGTATCTCATAAATAAGGACATCTTTAGCAAGCTCAATAAAATCGAAAATGTTGTCAGCACTATGTCTGACAGCAAGTTTATATGCACTGTCTTTTTCAGGATATGCAACTTCATCAGCACCAACCTTCATAAGAAATTTAGCGTGAACTTCAGTGCCTGCTTTGCTTATAACTCTTGCTGCACCTTTTTCCTTGAGAAGATTTGTTATTTCAAGGCTGCTCTGAAAGTTTTTACCCATGCAGACATAACATAAATCGAAATTCTTAATACCAAGGCTCATAACTGTTTCTTCTTCGGTGCAGTCACCTATTTTTGCACTTGTTACAAAAGGTATGATTTTTTGTACTTTCAGCTCATCAATATCAACAGCCATAACCTGATCACCGAGCTCGTGGAATTTCTTAATAAGATGTGTACCGAAACGACCTATTCCGATAATTAGGACTGATTTCATAAATAACTCCTTTATCCGATATTAATCGGTTCAATTGGATTTTTTATAGTTGTCTGGCGCTTTTTTTCTGTAAATACAAGAGCAAATGACAAGCTTCCGATACGTCCGCAGAACATAAGGAAAATCAGAATCAGTCGTGAAAGCACACAAAATTGTCTTGTAATGCCTGTAGACATACCAACAGTATCAATTGCTGAAAAAACTTCAAAAGAAATATCTGTAAGTGGAAGCTGTGGCTGAATAGTCGTAATAAATAGTATAGAAGCAACTATCAATAGAGAATTAACTGTAACAACAGATGTGGCACGTTTCAAAGCATTGTTTTCAAGACGTTTTCCCATGATGTTCAATTCGTTTTCATTTCTGAGATTTGCAAATACGGAAAGAATGAGGACGATAATAGTAGTTGTTTTTGCACCGCCTGCAGTTGATCCCGGGCTTCCGCCTATGAACATTAGTATCATTGAAACAAATTTGCTGCCAGGTGATAAAGCGGCCGTGTCAATTGTGTTAAAGCCTGCTGTTCTTGGGGTTACCGAAGAAAAAAGTGATGCGAGAATTCGTGTAGATACAGGCATATCTTTCATAAGATTGTTGCGTTCAAGAACATAAAAACAGGCAGTACTTATAATAGTAATGGCGATAGTTGATAAAAGGACAAGTTTTGTATGGAGGCAATATTTTTTAAAATGAAATTTATTTCTTGTAACATCGTCCCAGACGAAAAATCCTATACCGCCAATAAGAATGAGCGAACAAATGGTAAGATTTATAATAACATCGTCCTGAAAACCTACAAGAGAGCAATACTGACCATATCTGCCCATAAGGTCAAAGCCTGCGTTGCAAAATGCTGAAATTGAAAGAAAAATTGAATTATATATGCCGATGCCGACACCCATTTTTGGGATCAGCCTAATTGACATAAGTGCGGCACCTAATAATTCAATAATTATAGTACCAAGTATAATCTTTTTGATTAATCTTACTATTCCGCCGATATATAGTGAGTTTACACTTTCTTGAAGTAGGTTACGCTCAGAAAGGCCTATGCGTCTGTTGAATAGCATAGAGAACATAGCAAGAATAGTAAGGAAACCAAGTCCGCCGATCTGGATAAGAAAAAGTATAACTATCTGACCGAAAATTGTCCATTGAGTGTACGTATCAGCTATAATAAGCCCTGTTACGCAAGAAGCTGAAGTTGAAGTGAAGAGTGCATTCACAAACCCAACAGGTTCACCGTTTCTGCTTGCGATTGGAAGAGACAGCAAGAATGCACCGGTCAGAATAAGTATGCCGAAGCCAAAAGCTACAATTCTTGGATAGGTAAAGTTTTTCTTAATGTTTTTTTTCATATAATCCCCGTCATTGCCATTAAATTTAATGGCGTTTAATTATTAGCCTACATCGAATCGACCAATCTTGAACATTATACTACTTTGAAAATTTAAAGTCAACGATAATTATAGAATAATTTCGGAAGATTTTAAAGATGAAATATAGCTATAATTCACAAGAAAATAGTGCGGAAAAACGGCGAAAGTACGTTAATATTCTTTGTGCATAGTAAACAAAATTTCAAGGCAGGTCTATGATGTTTCACTAAGACCCGCCTTGAGATTAGTTAATTTGTTCTGATGAATCATCGTCATCATCATCGCCTTCAAGGATTTCATTGAGACGCTGCATAAAAAATTCGGAGACTGATTTATATTCAAAATCGTCATCTACTGAAACAAGAACATCTTCAGAATCTGAGTATTCTGATTTGAGAATGACCAGTTCACCATTATCATAAAGAAAGTCCTTGCTTTCTATAGCAGGTATCATTGCAAAATACTGGATCCCATTAAGTTCAGCAGCATCGAGCATTTCAAAATTCTTTTTATTACCGTTTTCATCGATAAGTTCATACAGTTCAGGTGTAAATTCATTAAAATCAGACATAAACTTCTCCATTCAAGTTCAGGCAGCAAAGCACTAACTATGTGTGCAGTTACCTATTAATTTATTTTAAGCATACTTATTATACAATTAAAATTCAATAAATTCAAGCATATAGAGTATAATCTTTGTAAAAATTGAATAAAAAATCTGAAATCACATATGCATAATGCTGAATCAACAAAAAAAACAAAAAAATATTAAAAAAACTATTGACATTTGCTTAAAGGAGTGCTATTATATAATTACAGAAAGGGAACAAGAAATTAAGTACCTTGGAGCTAATTTTTCAAATGGTTTTTGAATATCATAATTTGAAAAATAATTTATAGCGGAATGGAGTTTGAGTCCGATGGAAGAAACTGAATCACAGCATTTTTTGACCGAAGGGCTTGATTTGCTAATTTTAGGGAAGTAAAGTATAGTGCATACTTCTTCCAAATCGTTTGATTAAATATTAAGCAATTATGTCTTTTGGTTCAGAGCTTTTTGAATTTCATTTGAAATGAAGATACAGGATTATCTGAAATTCCGACTTTAGTCTTAATATAAATGAAATCAAAAGTAACTTTATAATAATTGAATTTTTGCAGGCTGATAAGTATAGTTTTCTGTGAAAAATTTCAATATGAAAGTATGTGGTAATTTTGAAGAATTACAGAGCTTTGTTGGAATACTGAATTTAAGAGGTGAGTCCAAAAGGTAATTGTGCTAAGTGATGAAAGTCGCTTAAAGTTTATTGAACATTAAAATTTAATATAAAAGTAAAGTGGGCTACAATAGTAGTCCACTTTTATTTGCTTTTTCTCTTTTCAAAAATTATATTTACATATGGGTATCTCTAAAAACTCTTTTTGAGAAAAAACAGCTATGCACGGCATCTGCTGTGTTAACCTCCCTAATAGTGCGACAGCACGCTTTCGGAAGGCTTTCCTTGCAGCTGCCACACCTATCTGATTTTTTCTTAATCAAAGGAGTTTTTGTAGGTACCCATATATTAATGTATCAGAATACTTGTGACAGGTTGTGTTAATCAAAAGCAGAAATTAATGTGATTTTAAATTTTTTCAAATTTGCTTGACAGTACGGTGCATATGTGTTATAATTTTCACAATAAAGTTGAGATTAAAATCAAATCAGAAATTAAGAAACGTTGATTAAATATTATAAACGCTTTTGAATTCAAATTATTTATACAATTTTAGGAGTGCATAATGAAAACTTCGTACAAAAATAGAATTTTGCAAAGCTTAATTTCTGTGTTTTTATGTGGCTGTGTTTTAGGAGCAGTAATATTTTTCGTAATTTATGGAACTTCAATTGTAAATCCACAAAATGATAAATGGCTGCTTAGACAAAATAGCGATATGACGCAGCATTACCTCGGGTGGGTGTTTTTTAGGCGTTCAGAATGGAAGTTTCCATTGGGCTTGATGGACGGCTTGTCGTATAATCACCTCGTTTCATGTATGTTTACAGATTCTATTCCTTTGCTTGCAATATTTTTTAAAATATTGTCACCTGTCTTGCCGCATACATTTCAATATACAGGAATGTGGTGTCTGTTTTGTCATATGGCTCAAGGCGGGATTTCAGCTTCAATTCTTCATAAATTCAGCAAAAATCCGCTGTTTTGTCTGATTGGCAGTATGTTTTTTATTGTAAGTCCACCTGAACTTCACCGTATGTTTATGCATGAATCGCTTGGAGGTCATTGGATAATACTTTTTGCTTTGTGTATTTGGATTTATAATGACCATAAATGGAAATGTAAGGCAACTCCAATCATTTTATGGACTCTGTGCGGAATACTTGCTGTAAGTGTTCATGCTTATTTTGTTCCTATGGTTTATATGATTCTAATCGGCTATGTAATCATTGATATAGCCAAAAATCATAAGATCATAAGACCAATTTTGTGCCTTGTTTCAACGACTATTTTTACATTAATTACAATGTATATCATAGGCGCTTTTTATGGCAATGGCGATATGGATGCAAACGGTCTCGGAAAGTTTTCTGCAAACCTTAATACCTTCTTCAACGGTATGAATGTCAGCAAAATCCTAAAACCTTTGCACACTTCTTATGAACAGTATGAGGGATTTGGCTATCTTGGATTTGGTATGCTGATTGCTGGTGTATTGAGTCTTGTTATGCTTTCTGAGAAGGTTGAAAGTGCAAGTTCGACTTTCATAGGTGGTGCAAAAAAAATCATCTGCTCTTATAAGTGGGAGATAATTTCTGTTATGTCTGTTATGTGCCTGTGTCTGTTCTTTGCAGCAAGTCCTGTTTGTACATTTAATGGACATATTTTATATAAAATTGAATATTCTCATTCAATAGCAAAAAAGCTTTCGATTTTCAGAGCGTCAGGCAGATTCATATGGGTAGCAGATTATATACTTTACACATTTATTCTTGCTGCAATTTCAAAGCTCGGAAAGTTCAAGACTTCAATTATTGCACTTACTTTTTGTGCTGCAATGCAGATATATGATTTGAAAGATTTTGTTATTCTTCGTCACAGAAGCTTTTCACATCAGGCTGAATATACAAGTCCTCTAAAAAATGAAAAATGGAATAAAATTTCTGAAAATTCTGATATGGTTGTTTTCATGTCTATGCCTAATGACGTTGTTGGAATAATGAAAATGTATTTTGTATTTGCTGAATATGCTGATGAAAATAATCTTAATCTGAGCAGTTTCCACATTGCAAGAAAATCTAATAAGGAATATGCCGATTACGTTGAAAATCAGTATAAATTGCTTGAAAACGGAAAAGCCGATAAAGAAAATATATATCTTTTTGCCGATGGTAAACCGTTCCCACATAATAAAAATCTTAATGTTTACAAAATTGACGGATATATAGCTGTCAAAATGAAGTAGTGTATATAAATAACATTTGCCTGCATTTAATTTGCATAGTCTTTTGCGATTTTATCATTTTTGAAAATTTCGTATAATGTGTATGCATATTTGTACAGGCATTTTTTTATTTATTATTATTCATAAAATGTATTGGAGTGATCAAAATGGCTGAAAATGATGGAATTTATCATCTTGATACAAGAAAAGCGTTGTCGGAGCATTTTTTTACAAATCGTGAAAATGGTTTTTGTCATGCACCATTTGAGCGTGAGCTTGCATTTTACGAGAGCGTTCGCTCCGGAAACCTTGAGACGGTAAAAACTCTTTTTACTCCACTTGGCGGCGAGGATAAAGGATTTGGAAAACTGAGCGACGATCCATTGCAAAATTTTAAGTATCATCTTGTTGTATCTATCGCAATGATAACACGTTTTTGCATAAACGGCGGAATGCCTCCTGAGGAAGCGTATAATTTAAGCGATGTATATATTCAACGTACCGATAAATGCTCAAACGAAAATGAAATACATAATCTGCATTATTCAATGACTGTTGAATTTACCAAAAGAATGAGATTGATTAATAACGGTTACACATATTCAAAAGTAATTGTCAGCGTACTTGACTATATAAGTGATCACTTGCACGAAAGAATTATGCTTAAAGATATTGCTGATTACGTTTCTTGCAGTGAACCGTATATTTCACGCTTATTCAGTTCCGAAGTTGGTATAGCCGTAAGTATGTATATAATGAATAAAAAAATAGAAGCTGCAGCAAATATGCTTCAATTTTCGGACTATACGTCACTTGAAATAAGTAATTATCTTAGCTTTAGTTCACAGAGCTATTTTATTAAGCAATTTAAAAAGTATATAGGTATTACGCCGAAAGAATATAGAAATAAGTTTTATTCTGTTTCATGGATGAATCAGGAATGAAATTTTATAATCACAATTTGCATAGTAATATGGTTAAGAAATTACTATTTTTGTAAAAAAACTGATATTGTTTTATGATATTTTGTGTTATTATTATGTTACAAATTCAGAAATATAATAATGGAGGTAATATCAATGAAGAAATATTTGAAAAATGGTATCATTGTATTTTCTATTGCTTTATCTGCCTGTGCAACAGCAGTAATAGCAAATGCTGCTACTCAGAAAAATGGAGATATTAACAACGACGGAATTGTTAATGCTCAGGATGCCGGAAACTTCTCTGATTATCTGCTTGGTAAAAGTTCGTACATATCAGGCGATGCTGATGTAAACGCAGATAATTCACTTGATGTTTTTGACTTGTGTGCGATAAGACATAATTATTTAAAAAATACTTCAACTATTACTGACTACGGAACACCGATGAATAAGAATGCAACGGCAGTTGCAGACTTTACAGCAGGTGAAACTCCGTTGTTTTTCGCATCTGATGGTTGGTCAAACGGTTCGTGTTTTGACTGCGTATGGCGTGCAACACAGACATCTTTCAAAGACAATGCACTCAATCTAACGCTCGACAAAGACCCAAAAGGCGAATATAAGTATGCAGGTGCAGAGTACAGAACTAAAGATTTTTACGGTTACGGACATTATGAAACTTCTATGCAGGCAATAAAAAATGACGGCATAGTATCATCTTTCTTTACTTATACAGGAGAGTCTGACAATAATCCATGGGACGAAATTGACATAGAAATTCTTGGTAAGGATACAACGAAAGTACAGTTCAATTACTATACAAACGGTGTCGGAAAACATGAATATATGTACGACCTCGGATTTGACGCTTCAAAAGGTTATCATACATACGGATTCGATTGGAAACAGGATCACATAACATGGTATGTTGACGGAAAGGCAGTTTATACGGCATATAATAATATACCGTCAACTCCTGGAAAAATAATGATGAATGTATGGAACGGTACAGGCGTTGACGACTGGCTTAAGCCATACAACGGAAATACTCCTCTGACAGCAAGATATCAGTGGGTGACATATAACAAGCAGTAAGCATCAGATATGTTTGAATATTCATTATAAGGAGTGATTCTATGAAAAAATTTGTTGGATATGAGAACGGCATTAACCTTGGAGGTTGGTTTTCACAATGTGACCCGAGCAAAGAGCATTATGATAACTTTATTACTGAAAAGGACTTTGCCAATATCTCGAAAATAGGATTCGATCACGTCAGACTTCCGATTGATTACAATTTGCTTGAAGACGAAAATGGTAAGCCTATATCAGAAGGATATGGCTATTTAGAGAACACGATAGCATTGTGCAAAAAATACAATCTGAATCTTGTTCTGGATCTTCACAAGACTGCCGGTTTTTCATTTGATTCAGAAGAAAATGAGAACGGATTTTTTGAGAATAATTTTCTTCAGGAAAGATTTTATAAGCTTTGGGAACAAATTGCTCAAAGGTTCAGCAAGTATCATGAATTTGTTGTGTTTGAACTTCTCAATGAGGTTACAGATAAAGCTTTCAGTGATTCCTGGAACGAAATATCAAAAAATTGCATAAAGAGAATAAGAGCAATTTCAACTGATGTACGCATAATTGTTGGAGGATACTGGAATAACAGTATTGCTGCACTTAAAGATTTGACAGAGCCGTATGATGATAAAATAGTGTACACATTTCACTGTTATGAACCACTCATATTCACACATCAGGGAGCATACTGGATATATGGTATGCCTGCTGATTTCAGATTGAAATATCCTGATACGATAAAGCATTATCTTGAACTGCAAAAGAAACTTCATCTGGATTTCAACGAATTGCTCAGTACTTCAGGAGTTGAAACGGTTGGAGAAGAATTTTTTGATGAGCTTTTTGCAGAGGCTGTATCTTTAGCTGAAAAGCGAAATGTTCCGCTTTATTGTGGCGAGTATGGTGTTATAAATCTTGCTGATAATGACAGCAGAACAGCTTGGTACAGAGCTATAAATTCATCAATGAAGAAATATGGAATTTCAGGTGCAATCTGGTGTTATAAAGAAATGGACTTTGGTCTTATGGATTACAATGCAAGGCTTAATTCGTCAATTGAAAGTTTTATGTCAGAAATTTCTGTATGAGGTTAAAATCAAGAATATTTAGGGCGATACAGAACCAAACTTGTGCTGTGTCGTCTTAACGGAGAATAAAATGATAATACATAATGTGGGATATAATCACTGTCACGATGCAGATTTCCTTATTGACCGTCCTGACGGAAGCGGAGATTATCTTTTACTTGTACTTAAAACTGATACGATTTTTACTTTGGACGGTAAAGATACAATAGTTCCGAAAAATTCGTTTTTTCTATATAAAAAGGGAACGCCGCAATATTACAGATGCCTGCCAATGAACACATTTTCAAACGATTGGGTTCATTTTCTTTTTGATGACAACGAAGAAATGGAATTTTTATCGCTCGGACTGCAATATAACGTTCCTGTTACACTGGATAATATTTTATTTTTAAGTTTTTGTATAAAGTCAATTGCAAGTGAAACTTACTCCAATAATAAGAATAGGCAAAGCAGCATAAAAAATTATATGATGCTTATTTTCAATAAGGTAAGTGAGAAGATGGCTCAGACAAATCCAATGAGTTTTGACAATTCATATGAAATGCTGTCTACAATTAGAAATAAAATTTACAGTCACCCATTTGAACAGAGAAATGTAGACCAGACAGCTCACGAGATAAGAATGAGTAAATCAAATTTTCAGCATCTGTATAAAAAGTATTTTAACGTGTCATTTACTAATGATCTTATAAACAGTCGTATTGAATACGCTAAGATGCTTTTATCAAATACGAATCTCAGTATAATTGATATTTCAAAGCAATGCGGATATAATCATTATGCACATTTTGAACGCCAATTCAAGTCACTTACTGAGTATTCACCGTTGGAATATAAGAAAATTACTGTTGCATCACAGTAAAACGTATGGTAAAAATAGTGCTATTGTGAAATATTGCACAAAAAGAGATATTTCCCGTATTATATATCATTGCAATTTGCAAATCAATAATATATAATAAATTTATCACAGAATTGTGAAATTTTTGTTACGAATTTCGAGAGGGGAAATTTAACATGAAAATTTGTAGGTTTTTATCAAAAAAATGTATTGCAGCTGCTATGTCAGGCGTTATGCTGACTTCAGTATGTGCAGTAGGCTTCACTTCAGCTTTTATTGCTGATGCTGCAGCAAACCTTATCAGCAATTCAACTTTTGACGGCGGCACGTCAGGTTGGGGTATGTATAAGGAAAGCGGCGGAAGCGCAGCATTATCAACTTCAAACAACAGACTCGCTCTCAATGTTTCATCAGTTGGTAAGCTTACATATTCAGTTCAGGCTTTTTATGATATCATTCCGCTTTATAAGAACGGTGTATATCACCTGAAATATGATATATCTTCGTCTGTAAACCGCAAGGTTGAGGGTATGATTCAGCAGAATGGCGGTACTTATCAGGCTTATACATGGAAAGGACTCGACCTTACAAGTACTCCGCAAACGGTTGACTACACTTTCACTATGGAGGCTGATACCGACATTATGGCTAAGCTCGTTTTCAACTGTGGAAATGAGGGCGAAGATTTGCCTCAGCATTCTATCTACATTGATAACGTTGTTCTTGAACTTGTTGACGACAGCAATGTAAAGTATACTTCTTCTACTGAAACAGAACCGTCAATCATCACTAATCAGGTTGGTTACAAGACAGCAAGTAAAAAAGTTGCTACGTTCCGTAAGGTTACAAATGAATCGGAATTTTCAGTAGTTAATGCCGATACAGGCAGTGTTGCTTACACAGGAAAACTTGATGGCCCTAAGCAGAATCCGTCTGCTAATGAGAATGATTATCTTGGCGATTTTTCATCGGTTACCGCTCCTGGCAATTACTATATCAAGTGCGGAAATCTTGAAAAGTCATATACATTTTCAATTTCAGACAATGTTTACGATGACCTTCTGAAAGACTCTGTAAGAATGCTTTATTTGCAGAGATGTGGCTGCTCAATAGCTGATTCTGAGTTTGATCATGCTGCTTGTCATACAGGAAAAGCTGTTGTTTATGGTACAAGCCAGACTATAGATGTAAGTGGCGGTTGGCACGATGCAGGCGATTACGGACGTTATGTTGTTCCTGGAGCAAAGGCTGTTGCCGATATTCTCTATGCATATGATGCAAATCCAAAGCTTTATGGAGATAATACAAATATTCCTGAAAGTGGAAACGGTGTTCCTGATGTTCTTGATGAGGCACGCTATGAACTTGAATGGATGCTTAAAATGCAGGCAGACAATGGTGGTGTTCATCATAAGGTAACTTGTGCTTCATTCCCGGGTTATGTTCTTCCGGAAAAGGAAACAGACCAACTTATAGTAACTCCTGTTTCTTCAACAGCTACTGCTGACTTCTGTGCGTCAATGGCAATGGCATACGAATTCTACAATAAAATTGACAGTAATTTTGCAAAGACTTGCCTCAATGCTGCTACAAAAGCATGGACATATCTTGAAAATAATCCTAATTTCCAATTTACAAATCCGTCAGATATTACAACAGGCGAATATGGTGACAAGTCTGATACAGATGAGCGCTATTGGGCAGCAGCTCAGCTTTACCGTGCTACCGGTGAAACAAAATATCTTACAGCTGTTAATCAGATTTCAACCAAAACAGGTCTTGATTGGGCAACTGTAGGCGATTATGGAAATATTGCTCTGCTTACAATGGACAACGTTGATAAATCATCTTCAGCATACACAAAAGCTAAGTCAGCTGTAGTTGCCGAAGCAGATACATTTGCTTCAAATACATCTTCAAGTCCTTATGGAGTTGCACTCACGAAATTTGACTGGGGCAGCAATATGACTGTTGCAAACGCAGGAATCATTCTCGGACTTGCTTATGACCTTACAAGCAACAGCAAATACATTGATTCTGCTGAGTCAAACCTGAATTATCTTCTTGGAAAAAACCCTAATGCTACCTGCTTTGTAAGCGGATATGGTACTGTATCGCCTAAGCATCCGCACCACAGACCTTCAATGGCAAAGAATAAGGCAATGAAAGGTATGCTTGCAGGCGGAGTAAACTCAAACCTTGAGGACAGTGCAGCAAAGGCATATCTTGCTTCTGCACCAAGTGCAAAGTGTTATATTGACAACTCTGAAAGCTATTCAACAAATGAAATCTGTATTTACTGGAATTCTCCTTTGACATATCTTCTTTCACTTACTGATAAAACATCAGGCGGACAGCCATCTACAGACCCGACAAGTACAAATCCTACTACGTCATCAACCGTTCTTTTGGGCGATGTAAACCTTGACGGTAAGATTGATATTTCTGATGTAGTTAAATTGAGACGTTTTCTGAGTGATAATTCAAGATTTCCACTTTCTGCACAGGCACTCGCTAACAGTGATGTAAGTGTAAATAAAGACGGTATAAACGCTCAGGACGCTGTTGCAATTCAGCAATTTATTCTTGGAATGACATCAGGTTTCAATGCTTGATTGACTATGCTAATAAGTGTTTGACTGAAAATAACAAGTAGTATTAATTAAAGGGCTGTTGCAATTTGCAACAGCCCTAAGTTTTATTACTTCATTTATTTAGCCTGAATAATATAATCCATATCTGATTTTAGTGAAGCATTATCAGTAGTTCCTTTATTATATTCTTTCCGTTTGTCTATCATATTGAAGACATCTGATTCTTCAGGTTCAGTTGAAGCAGTCCAAATTGCGGAAAATACAATAGTTCTTCCTGGCAGTAGTGCAGGTACAGTGAACTCATCGTTCGAAGAATAAATTACGCCGTTGTATTTCCAGCCTGAGAATTTATAACCTTTGTTAACAAAGGTGCATTCCGGAAGTGTCAATTTTGAACCATATTCCGCATCTTTTGAAAATTTTGCTATTGTAGGAGTGCCTGATGCAAAAGTGATTGAATATACAACAGGCTTCCAGACAGCAGTAAAGTGAACATCACATGACGGCATCGTATACCATGCATAAGGAGGATATACAACATTATCATTGTCACAAAGCCAGCCTGTTAGGGTGTATCCTGAACGTGAAAGGCGAGTATTGTTTGCAAGGTCAAATACTGCTGTTTCCATTCGGCTGAATGTAACTGTTTTGCTTCCATTTACATTATCAACATCACCCGCATCATAGTAAATGTTGAACATCCTCATCCAAGTAGGGTAGAGACTGAGGTCATGATCTGGCATAATAATTTTCTGAGCAGATGTGTAATAATTTGTTCTGTCGTTCCAGCCTATCTGGGAATAATTATCACGTTGACAGACATTTTTTGATATGTGCACGGGAAAACCAGGTCTATATGATTCTTCTTTTATTGCATCGACAGGTGTATATCCTTCTGTGTTGTAAAACACGTTATATAATGTCTTACTTGACATATCTGCAAGCACAGGCTGAAGTACAACGTCTTTGTCAGGCATTGTAAAAACATCACCCGGTTCGTACATAATATTGTTATCAACTGTCCAACCCGTAAAAGTATAGCCTTCTTTTGTACAAATACCTTTGCTTAGTACGGCAGGGTCACCTGCTGCAACAGTTACTGTTTCGAATGTATCTTCGGTTTCAAGTCCATCAAGGTTATATGATAGAGTGTGTGTTACAGGTGTTACAGATGTTTCACCGAAAGATGTGACAGAACAAGAAAGACTCATAACAATAAAGGCGGAAATGACTGCTGTGCATTTTTTTAAAAAAACGGTTTTCATAAATATCCTCTCATTCAAATATGTATATTTACAAATTTTTGTTGGGTGCTGAGATTGCTGAAATTACAGAATAGTGCCATTATTTTGTAATTTCACGATTTTGACACGATAAATGCATTTTTTGCAGGGCTGTAGCTATAACCTATCAGACTTAATTTTTTGATAATTAAATCAGTGTCAATATTTGCTGACTTACAAATTTCATCAAGAGAATCACCAGAATCACGAAGTTTCATGTTAATAAAGCTTAGTAGTATGATTGGATCATTTGGAAAAGCAGACACATTACTGCCTCCTTTCAAAAATATTTGTAATTTTGTAAAAACAGACAAAAAAATATATAAATGTCAACGACCATTAAGTTTAATATACAATAAGTGAAACAATTTGTCAATGATAATTGGCAATATTTAAAAGTGAATTTTTTGTAAATTGCAGCTCTGATGAATCTAAAACTGTCAAAGCGAAAATATATTTAAATATATGCTTCCAAGAGAGGATTGTTTAACAAAAAATGTCAAAAGGATGCAAGCATCAGTCGAATTTTCGGTTAAATTGTATAAAATGTCCAAAAAAGTTACTTAGTATTAGTGCAGTTTTAGGGGTGGTAATTTTCAAAAAAATATGTTATAATTAATCGAAGTATGTGGAGTGTTATATTAATCGCTTTTGTCAGGTTTTACTTACCTGCAATACGATTATATTACCGTTTGCCTCAGTCCGTAAATTTTCTATACGGACTTTGAAGTATGTCGGTTAATAAATATTCCATACATATTATAAGGAGGTTCATTTAATGGGTTCAGCAAAAGCTACTGTACCTTTCAGCGGCACTCCCGAACAGGAGGCTAAGCTGCTTGAGGTCATTGCAGAAAAACAAAACGAAAAAGGTGCTTTAATGCCTATACTCCAGAAAGCACAGGAAATTTACGGCTATCTTCCAATTGAGGTTCAAACCATTATCTCGGACAAAACAGGTGTTCCACTGGAAAAAATCTACGGTATAGTTACTTTTTATGCACAGTTTTCTCTTAATCCTAAGGGTAAATACAAAGTTTCAGTTTGCCTTGGTACTGCTTGTTATGTTAAAGGCTCAGGCGACATATATAATAAAATTCAGGAAAAACTCGGTATTCAGGGTGGCGAATGTACTCCGGACGGCAAGTTCTCACTGGAAGCATGCCGCTGTATCGGTGCTTGCGGTCTTGCTCCCGTATTGACAGTAAACGAGGATGTTTACGGTCGTCTAACTGTTGACGATGTCGATACTATCCTCGCAAAATATTCGGACTGATTCAAAATTACTATCAATTAGGAGGAAAATTTATGAAGACTCTTGAAGAACTTAAAGCTGTCAGAGAAAAAATGGAAAAAGAAGTTTCCCTCAGAACTCATGGCGGTGCATCTTCAAAATATGAAAAACACGTTCTTGTCTGTGGCGGTACTGGCTGTACTTCTTCAGGTTCTGCAAAGGTTATAGAAAAACTTAAAGCAGAATTTGCTGAAAAAGGTCTTACTGATAAGATTCAGATTGTCAAAACAGGCTGTTTCGGTCTCTGTGCCCTCGGCCCGATCATGATCGTTTACCCAGAGGGTACATTCTATTCTCGTGTTAACGTTGATGAAATTCACAGAATTGTTGACGAACATCTCATTGGCGGTAAGCCGGTTAAAGAATTCCTTTATGACGAAACTGTAAACGGTGACGAAATCAAGTCACTCGATGAAACAGCTTTCTATAAAAAACAGCACAGAGTTGCTTTAAGAAACTGTGGCGTTATCAATCCTGAATGTATTGATGAATATATCGGCAGACAGGGCTATCAGGCTCTTGGCAAGGTACTTACATCTATGTCTCAGGATGATGTTATCAAAACTATCCTCGACAGCGGTCTTCGTGGAAGAGGCGGCGGCGGATTTCCTACAGGTATGAAGTGGAAGCTTGCTAAGAACATTGTTCCGAATGCTGATATGAAATACGTTTGCTGCAATGCCGACGAGGGCGACCCGGGTGCATTTATGGACCGTTCAGTTCTTGAGGGCGACCCACACGTTGTTCTCGAAGCTATGACTATTGCAGGATACGCTATCGGTGCTAAACAGGGATATATCTATGTTCGTGCTGAATACCCGATTGCTGTTGAACGTCTTAAAATCGCTATTGGTCAGGCTCGTGAAAAAGGTATGCTCGGAAAAAATATCTTCGGTACTGACTTTAGCTTCGATATTGACTTGAGACTCGGCGCAGGTGCATTCGTTTGCGGTGAGGAAACTGCTCTTATGACTTCTATCGAAGGCAACAGAGGCGAGCCACGTCCACGTCCTCCGTTCCCAGCTGAAAAAGGTCTTTTCCAGAAGCCTACTATTCTTAATAACGTTGAAACATATGCTAATATTCCTCAGATCATCATCAACGGTTCAGAGTGGTTTGCTTCAATGGGTACAGAAAAGTCAAAGGGTACAAAGGTATTCGCTCTCGGCGGTAAAATCAATAACACCGGTCTTGTTGAAGTTCCTATGGGTACTACACTTCGTGAAGTTATTGAGGAAATCGGTGGCGGTATTCCTAAGGGTAAGAAATTCAAGGCTGCTCAGACAGGCGGTCCTTCAGGCGGATGTATTCCGGCAGAACATTTTGATATCCCGATTGACTATGATAACCTTATCAGCATCGGTTCAATGATGGGTTCAGGCGGACTTATCGTTATGGATGAGGATAACTGTATGGTTGATATCGCTAAGTTCTTCCTTGAATTTACGGTTGATGAATCATGTGGTAAATGTGCTCCTTGCCGTATCGGTACAAAGAGACTCTATGAGATTCTTGACAGAATTACAAAGGGTAAGGGTGAACTTGAAGACCTCGACAGACTTGAAGAGCTTTGCTATCACATTAAGGCTAACTCACTTTGTGGACTTGGTCAGACAGCTCCTAACCCTGTTCTTTCAACACTTCGTTATTTCAGAGATGAATATATCGCTCACGTTGTTGATAAGAGATGTCCTGCAGGCGTTTGTAAGGATCTTCTCCATTTTGAAATTATGCGTGACAAGTGTATCGGCTGCGGTATGTGTGCAAGACAGTGTCCTGCTTCTGCTATTTCTAAGACTGACTACATCGCTCCCGGAAAGAAGCTTCCTGCAATGGCAATTGATACAAGCAAGTGCGTAAAGTGCGGTGCATGTATCGAAACATGTAAATTCAAGGCAATCATCAAGAAGTAAGTGGAGGAGCTAAAATGGAAAATTTAACTGTAAAAATCAATGGTATTGAGGTATCTGTTCCGGCAGGCTCTACTGTTCTTGAAGCTGCCCATATTGCAGGTATTGATATTCCTACACTTTGTTACATGAAGAAAATTAACGAGATCGGTGCTTGCCGTATCTGCGTTACAGAAGTAAATGAGGGCAGGGGATTCAGACTTGTTGCTGCCTGTGTTTACCCATGTTCAAATAACATGGAAATTCGTACATCTTCACCTAAGGTTGTTGACTCAAGAAAGAAAACTCTTGAACTCATTCTTTCAACTCACGAAAGAAAATGCCTTTCATGCGTAAGAAGCGGTAATTGCGAGCTTCAGAAGCTTGCTAAGGATCTTGGCGTCGAGGATGCCGGAAAATTTGATGGTTCTGTAAATAAATATGAAATAGACAACAGTGCTGCTCATATGTACAGAGATGACAATAAATGTATTCTTTGCCGTCGTTGCGTTGCAGCTTGTGAAAAAACTCAGGGAATCGGTGTAATCGGTGCTAACGAGCGTGGTTTCAAGACATTTATCGGTTCTGCATTCGATATGGGCCTTGGTGAGACAAGCTGTGTTTCCTGTGGACAGTGTATTGCTGTATGTCCTACAGGTGCACTTTCAGAAAAGGATTATACAAAGGAAGTCCTCGCAGCAATAGGTGATCCTGATAAGCACGTTATCGTTCAGACAGCTCCTTCTGTAAGAGCAGCTCTTGGTGAATGTTTTAATATGCCTATCGGAACAAATGTTGAAGGCAAAATGGTTGCAGCTCTTAGAAGACTTGGCTTTGACAAGGTATTTGATACAGATTTCGGTGCTGACCTTACTATTATGGAAGAAGCAAACGAATTTGTTGAAAGAATCAAGAACGGTGGCAAGCTTCCTATGATTACTTCTTGCTCACCAGGATGGGTTAAATTCTGTGAACATTACTTCCCTGATATGACAGAGAATCTTTCAACCTGCAAATCACCACAGCAGATGTTCGGTGCAACTGCAAAAACATATTATGCTCAGAAAATGGGTATTGATCCTAAGAATATCGTTGTTGTATCAGTTATGCCTTGTACAGCTAAGAAGTTTGAAATTGGCAGAGATGACCAAAGTGCAGCAGGTGTTCCTGACGTTGATTTCGCTCTTACAACAAGAGAACTCGGCAGAATGATTGAACGTGCAGGCATCAACTTTACTTCTCTTCCTGATGAAAAGTTCGACGAACCACTTGGTATTTCAACAGGTGCAGCAGTTATATTTGGTGCAACAGGTGGCGTTATGGAAGCTGCTCTCAGAACAGCTGTTCATACTCTTACAGGCAAAGATGTTACTGATTTCCCTGAAATCAGAGGAACACAGGGCATTAAGGAAGCAACATACAAGGTTGGCGATCTTGATGTCAAGGTTGCTGTTGCAAGTGGACTTTCAAATGCAAGAGAACTTCTTACAAAAGTACAGAATGGTGAGGCTGATTATCAGTTCATCGAAATTATGGCTTGCCCAGGCGGATGTGTAAACGGCGGCGGTCAGCCACAGCAGCCTGGAAGCGTAAGAAACTTCACAGATTTGAGAGCTGAAAGAGCTAAGGCACTTTATAATCAGGATGCTGATATGCCTCTCAGAAGATCACATGAAAACCCTGCAATAAAGGCAGTTTATGATGAGTTCTTTGGTACACCGGGTAGTCATAAGGCTCATGAAGTTCTTCATACATCTTATGTAAAGAGAACTGTAAACAAGTAATATTGTTTATTCTGACGCAATTAAAAATTCGCTTTTGGCTTATTATGAGCCAAAAGCGTTTTTGCGTTTTAAGAAATTTCAAAATTATGGAGGCGGTAATGTTTACTGATAGTTCGGATTCAGTTTGGAAAATGCTTTTTAAGCAATTAATAAAAATCGTAATTGCGATATTGCTGATATTTCTCGCATCTTATTTAAGTGAGAAGGCCAGTAGCCAGGCAGAGAAAGACATTGAACATATTACTGAACTTCCTGTAATATCTGGAAAAGATGAAATGGATAAAGCACAAAATACTGATAAAGAATATATACTCGAAGGTATAAAACTTTATGGAACACCTATACATGATACAACAGGCTGCTTTGGAGGAGATTACTATTACCTTGATATAAATGCAGAAATATGCAATCAAAATATAGGACATGATGGCTTGAAAGGTGGATATTGCTGGTGGAATGATGATAAATTGAGCAAAACGATTATAAGTGAAGACCTTAAGGTGTCTTGTTGCGATACAAAGTACTTCATTGATAACGTAAACACCACCAGACTTTACCTTGACCGCAAGGACTTTGCTAAAAATAAATATGCTAATATAAATTATTACTATCCAAGTGGAAATGCTGATGACAGTGATGGGAATATACGCTATTCATATAATGGATTGCCGGTTGAAGATGAATATTCTGCGTGGATAAGTGCTGAAAATGGAAAAATAAAATTTCGTGCATCAGATGCAAATAAAATATTTATAGCAGGGAATGCTAAAGATTATATAAAATATCTCAATGATTGCAGCGACGATGAAGAAGGCTTAGTATGTGCCATATTTTTTATGATATCGTTTGCATTATTATTATGGATACCGATTTCAATTTTTATATGGATAAAGGATAAATTTTTTTGAAAAAAATGACTGCTGTATCGGTAAATATGATGCAGCAGTCATTTCATTATTCAATAAAGGGAAAGTTATTCTGAGTCTTTAGCAACTGTGATACCAAGAACATCGAGATCCTTTTGGTCAACATAAGATGGACAAGCAGACATAAGTTCACTGGCATTCTGAACTTTAGGGAAAGCTGTAACATCTCTGAGGCTTTCGGCTTGAAGCATAACCATAGTAAGTCTGTCAAGACCGATACCCATACCACCGTGTGGTGGAGCACCATATTTGTAGGCTTCAACAAGGAAACCGAATTTAGCTTCAATTTCTTCTTCAGAAAGGCCAAGCGATTCAAACATACGCTGTTGCAACTCATAGTCAGTGATACGGATTGAACCTGAAGAAAGCTCAGTTCCGTTAAGAACGAGGTCGAAAGCCTTTGCAATTACTTTTTCCGGAGCTGTATCAAGGTATTGAATGCATTCATCCATAGGCATTGTGAAAGGGTGATGCATAGCAAGCCATGTTCCGGTTTCATCGTCCCATTCAAAGAAAGGAAATTGAGTTATCCAAAGGAAATTAAAGCAGTTAGCAGGAATGATATCGAGCATTTTTGCAACTTTTAATCTCAGAGCACCAAGAACCGGTAAAGTTATTCGATCTTTATCAGCAACGATAAGTGCAACATCGCCTTGCTTGCAGTCAATACTCTTAAGAATAGACTCAAGTTCGCCGTCAGCCATAAATTTAGCAAATGAGCAAGACGGCTTTTCATCGACCCATCTTACGTAAGCGAGACCTTTAGCACCGATACCTTTTACCGTTTCAGTAAGTTTGTCAATTTCTTTTCGTGTAAGAGTTTTAGATCCGTTTTTAGCTACAATAGCTCTTACACTGCCGCCTGCTTGGATAGCTGAGGTAAATACGCTGAAACCGCAATTTTTAACGAGTTCAGAGATATTCTGGATTTCCATATTGAATCTTGTATCAGGCTTATCAGAGCCATAGCGTTCCATAGCTTCTTTATAAGTAAGGCGTTGCAGAGGCATTTTTATATCAAGGTCAAGAATTTTCTTGAAAAGGTAAGAAATAAATCCTTCTGTCATTTCAAGAATATCATCGACATCGACGAATGACATTTCAAGGTCAATCTGAGTAAATTCAGGTTGTCTGTCAGCACGGAGATCTTCGTCACGGAAACAGCGTGCGAGCTGAATATATCTGTCGAAGCCTGAAACCATAAGGAGCTGCTTATATATCTGTGGAGATTGTGGGAGTGCATAAAATTTTCCTTTATGAACTCTTGAAGGAATCAGGTAATCTCTTGCACCTTCCGGGGTTGATTTCATCATCATAGGAGTTTCAATTTCAGTGAAATCATTTGCGTAGTAATATTCTCTTGCAGCCTGAGCAATTTTATGACGCATAATGATATTGTGCTGTAATGGAGCACGTCTAAGGTCAAGGTATCTGTATTTCAGACGTAATTCTTCGTTGACCTTAGTATCATTTGTAATTTCAAAAGGAACGGTCTGGGCTTTTGCAAGGATTCGAAGATCTGATACAAATATTTCGACATTACCTGTTTTAATATCTTTGTTTATATTGGCTCTGTTTCTTACAATACCCTTAGCCATAAGGACAAATTCGCTGCGGCATGAAGCAGCTTTTTTGAATATTTCCGGGTTAGTTTCATCGTTAAAAGCGAGCTGAACAATGCCGGTTTTGTCTCTTAAATCTATAAATATGAGGTTGCCGAGGTCACGGATTTTTGAAACAAATCCTCCTACAACGGCTTCCTGACCGGAAGTAGTTACTTCGCCGCAATAATGTGTACGTTTAAGACCTTTCATATTGTCTGCCATATAAAAAAACACTCCTTAAATTCAATAAGGGCATCGCCCCATGATTTATAAAACGGCTTAGACACTGCATTATTAGCCGTAATTAAAGTTCATCGGTATTCATTAAAGAATCAATATTGCCGAGCATATTGTCAACGCATATAGCATCGAAGTGTTCGGTAAATTTATCGTCGAGAGAAAGCTCAAGTTCTTCGCCTTTTTCCATATTTTTAAGTTTAACTTTACCTGAAGAAAGTTCGTCATCACCTAAAACCACGGTAAATGCGGCGCCAATTTTATTTGCATATTTTAGTTGAGCTTTAAGACCTCTGCCAACGACATCATATTCAGCCCAGTAGCCGTATTCACGAAGCTGTTTAGCCATCTGCATAGCTTTTGGAAGAGCATTTTCGTCCATAGGAGCTATATAGAGATCACATTTACGCTGGTCAAGAAAATCGCAGCCTTGTTTTTCCATAGTAATGAGAATACGCTCTATACCCATAGCAAAGCCAAGTGCAGGTGTGTGTTGACCGCCAAGTTCTTCGATAAGACCGTCATATCTGCCACCGCCGCAGACTGTACCCTGAGCACCGATTTCAGTTGTAACGAATTCAAAAACAGTTTTTGTGTAGTAATCGAGACCTCTTACGATTTTTGGATTAATTTTAAATTCAATACCGAGTGTATTAAGGTGTGACTGAAGTTTAGAGAAATGTTGACTGCATTCATCGCAAAGGTAATCAAGGATTACAGGAGCATCTTTAGCAATTTCAGAGCAGACAGGGCTTTTGCAGTCAAGAATACGCATTGGATTTTTTTCAAGTCGTGAAAGGCAGGTTTCACAAAGTTCAGACTTTCTGTCATTGAAGTAAGCTCTGAGGGCGTCATAATATTTAGCACGGCATTGAGGGCAGCCGATGGAATTTATATAAAGCTCAATATTTTTGAGACCGAGGTGATCCAAAAGTGATTTTGCAAGAGAAATAACCTCTGCATCAGCGGCAGGTGATTGGCTTCCTGCCATTTCGAGGCCAAACTGGTGGAATTCACGAAGTCTACCTGCCTGAGGTCTTTCATGTCTGAAGCAAGAGAGTATGTAAAACACACGTTGCGGCATAGCTTCGTTTAGAAGACCGTTTTGCAGCATAGCACGAATAGTACCGGCAGTACCTTCTGGACGAAGTGTAAACTTAGTTTCCTTAGCGGAAACAGTATACATTTCTTTTTGTACTACATCGGTAGTTTCGCCTACTGAGCGCAGATAAAGGTCGGTATTTTCGAAAGTAGGAATTCTGATTTCTCTGAATCCGTAGCTTTCCGCAACGTCTCTTGCGATTTTCTCGACGGTGTGCCATTTATGAACGTTCTGAGGCAGAACATCTTCAGTACCGTTAGGTCGCTTAATATTAAGTGCCATAAAAAATCAGCCTTTCATGTAGATAAATTCTTTACGGCAACACTTTACAAGATTTGTGCTGTGTTGCCTTTACAATAAAATTGTCCCTATCAAGGGACAATAAAAAATCAGATGCTTGGGTTACCGATTTCACGCCAATCGAGGTCACCTCGTTCAAGAGCGAGAATCAGTGCTTCAGCAGTAGCGATATTAGTAGCCACCGGAACATTATGGACATCGCACAGTCTAAGCAGGTTCATATCGTGTACGTCTGTAATTTTTGGGTTAATCGGGTCTCTGAAGAACAGGAGAACATCAACCTCATTACATGAGAGCAGAGCGATTATTTGTTCAGCACCGCCTTGACCGCTGAGATATCTTTTGATTTTCAGACCAGTAGCTTCGCTGACTTGTTTACCGGTAGTGCTTGTAGCACAAAGAGTGTGTTTAGATAAGATACCACAGTAAGCGCTGCAAAATTGAACCATAAGTTCTTTTTTAGCATCATGTGCAATAATTGCAATCTTCATTAGTAATCCTTTCTACCGCAAAACGGTTAATGAATGAGAATAAGAGGAGAATAAGAGAAAGTCAGGAAATTTTAATAGTAAGTGGTGCATTTTCGCCATTAAGACGTTTAGCGATAGCATCAAATGCTTTGAGACTTTCAGCAGTTGTAGGAATAGGCTGACCCTTTCCTGTAGCGATAGTAAGTTGAAAGTCATCAGGTATAACGCCTATAAGTTGTACACCGATAGTATCGATAATTTCGTCAAGGTGAGCAACAAGTTCACTGCCAATAATTTTTTTGCTGACTTTATTAATAATAAGTCGTTGACTTTTATTGCCACGATTATAGAATTCATCTGACATCATATTAGCATCTCTTATGCAGACCGGGTCAGGAGTAGTGACAACGAGAATAAGGTTAGCCTGTTCAACGATGTCAAAGACGTGTGAATTGATACCAGCACCTGTATCAATGATAATGTACTCGAAATACTTTTTAATGGTACGGCAGATATCAACTATTTGTTGAGCACTTACAGATGCAAAAGGATTTTTAGGTGCACAAAGAATGCTAAGGTTACTTGCCATGCTGACTTGGGTAACAGCTTCAAGAGGTTTCTTTTTACCACTCAGAACGTCGCCGAGATCGTAGTTGATTTTGCCTTCCATACCGAATATGATATCGAGGCATCTCAGACCGAAGTCAAGCTCAATAATAAGAGTACGGTGACCCTGTTTAGCAAGAGTGTAGCCAATGCCGGCGCAGATAGTAGATTTACCTGTACCGCCTTTTCCGGAAGTAACAGCAATAATTTTAGACATAAATGCTCCTTTCGGTAACAGCAGTAAAGCGGATGTGGAAGTTTACAGAAAATCAAATTCCTGAAATGATTCCACTGGCTAAAATGCAGTTCCATATAAAAATACATAAGAATCGGTTCACACAAATAATTAATTTGTCACTAAAGCAAAATTAAGAAGCAAATGGAGATAAT
>JALCDN010000036.1 GCA_022641595.1 Ruminococcus sp.
TAATAATATCGACTATGAACATCAGACTTACCTTATTACTGCCGAAATGATTGACCCTATGATAGCCGCTGAGGCTTCAAGAGCCGGTTTCGCTGCCGACGAAACCCCAACTATCAAAGACCTCCTATATGGTATGATTCTGCCTTCAGGTGCTGACGCCACTATGGCTATTGCTGACTATGTCGCCGGCTCAGAAGGAGCTTTTGTTGACCTTATGAACCAAAAAGCTCAGCAAATAGGTCTTAAATCTACTCACTTCACAAATCCTGTCGGCCTTCACGATGTAAACCATTACAGCACTGCACAGGATATGGCTCTTATACTTGAATATGCAATAAAAAATGACCTATGCAGAACAGTACTGAGTACCTACGAATATACTGTTCCTGCAAGCGAATATAATCCCGACGGTATCCTTTTAACAAGCACTATGTTCGGCAGAATGAACGGAACAGAAATGCCTGGCGTTACCATAAAAGGCGGAAAAACCGGCTACACTGACGAAGCAGGTAACTGCCTTGCGGATTTTGCCGAAATAAACGGAAAAACTTATATAATGGTCCTTGCAGGCGAACCTTCAAAATGGACAACCATTTATGACACATTAAGCGGCTTCAGTGTGTATTGTGCAGGCGGTCAGGCTTATGTTCCTCCTGCAAATCAAGTCTCTGAAGAAGATGACAACTATTAATTTACTACTTAACACTATACGGAGGTGTGACAATGGACAAACGACGGCCTAATTTGTTTCGCTTATTTTGTACTTCTTTTGTAATAATACTTTCAATTATAGCCGTCGACCTTGTCAAACGTCAGTTGATACCTGTAACCGAAAATATTATTCCCAAAGGCTGCTTTAAAAGCGGAGTTTCATCGCCTGTTCTGCCAGTTTCCCCTACTTCATACAAACCTGTTAATTTCCCAAACAGCACTCCCCAAAATATTTCCGACGATCAGATTTATAACGGCTGTCTTTGCCTTATCAATTCAAATTATCCAGCCAAAGGTCTGGAAAGTGACCTTGTAAGCCTCTCTCAAGTTAAAAATGATATGTATTCACTCGAAAATGACACACTTATGTTTAACGCACAAGCTGCTGAAAAATTAAATCAAATGATGTCTGATTATAATGCTGCTACAGGTCTTTCAAATTTAGTCATAAGCAGAACAACTGATTACCCAAGCTCAGTCTACACAGAACAATACGATGAAGCCGTAAGCGGTTGCTCTTTTGACCTCGCTGTTTCTTCTTCAGACGGAAATGTCATACCTTATGATGGCACAGGTACTGAAAGCTGGATCACACAAAACTGCTCAAAATATGGTTTCGTTCTTCGTTTTCCTGCTGATAAAGCAAATACTACAAAAGTTCCGTATTCTCCTTACCACTTTCGTTATGTCGGTGACGTTCATGCAGCTATTATGACTGACGGTAATATGTGCCTTGAAGAATATCTGGAATCTTTGAAAATGTATTCAATAACAGGTCAACCAATTAAATATTCTCTGAATGGCATAAATTACTTAATCTTCTATGTGAAAAAAGATTATTCATCAGAAGATCCTGATTTGAAGTTCACAGCTCTGCCTGTTTTTTCAAATAGTGAGTATACTATTTCCGGAAATAATTCAGATGGGTTCATTGTTACTTTGATTAATAATACTCCATAAAAAAATGCTCTCTTTAAAAGAGAGCATTTTTTTACTTATTTTTCTGAAAGCTTTTGCATTAAAAGTTACTTCTTTGCCTGTTGCTTTTCTTCATCAAGTACTACATTAAGTTCTTTTGTTTCACCATTTCTGTTGATTTTTAATGTAACAGTTTCTCCTGCAGAATGCTTATTCTTAGCTGCTGTGAGTTCCTCAGATGTTGTGATGTCTTTACCGTCTATTGCAGTAATTACGTCACCTTCTTTTATACCTGCTGTTGCAGCCGCACTGCCGTCAGTAACTGCCGTTACATAAACACCTACTGGAAGATTGTACATCTGTGATATCGTCTCAGTTACGTCCTGACAGCTTATTCCAAGCTGTGGCTTGCCTGTTACATATCCGTATTTCATAAGCTGGTCAACTATCTTAGATACTTCGTTGCTCTGAATTGCAAAACCTATGCCTTCTATGGTTGTCTCAGAATAAGATGATGACATCTTAGACGAATTTATTCCTATTACCTGTCCATACTTGTTTATAAGCGGACCGCCTGAATTGCCGGAGTTTATTGCGGCATCGGTCTGTATCAGATTCATAGACATATCGTTTATCGTTATTTCACGATTAAGTCCTGAAATTATTCCGCTTGTCACAGTGTCTTTAAGCTCAAAGCCAAGAGGATTACCTATTGCAATTACAGATTCGCCCAAATCAAGTGAACTACTGTCGCCAAATTCGGCTGCTGTAAGATTTGTGGCATCAATTTTCAGAACAGCTATATCACAGTCTGTATCGTAGCCAACTACAGTTGCATCATATTTCTTTTCGTCCGACATAAGCACCGATATGCTTGATGCAAGGCCACAATTGTACTCGCTGTCATATATTACATGAGCATTTGTTACAATATAACCATCTGTTGTAATTACAACACCTGTTCCTGTGGCAGTCATTGTGGAACCCTGTGTCTGCTGCTGTCCATTACCGTTTCCGCTACCATTGCCATTTTCATTGCCGAATGAAAAACCACCGTAGAAATTACTGTTTCCTGTCGAATCATTCTTATAAGTAAAGTTTGACTCAATACCAACTACTGACGGCAACACTTTGTCTACTACCTGCTCTGTTGTAAGAGAACTTTTATTGCTTCCGTTTACATTCAAAAGACTCATCTGCTCTGCTGAAACACTGCTGGTTGTATCGGATTTTGAAGTCTCTGAAGATGCAGAAGATGTTGCAGTAGTTGAAGTCTTTTCTGTATTCTTTTCAATTGCACTGTAAAGTCCGACTGAACCAGTTGAAACAATTGCCATTGCCATAATCATAGAAAGTGTTCTTGCTACAGAATGCTTTCTGTTTTTCTTTAAGAGTTCTTTATATTCTTTCTCGAAGTCATTGTTATTTTCGGTGTTTTCATTGTTTTCAATTTCATTGAAGTTTTTCATATAAATCACTTTCCTTTTCTTTTTTATGAGGTTTACGTCTTATTCCCTTTCCTCATGTTGTGATTATATTATATCTGCGATTTGTGTTATGAATTCGTCCTGTTTGTATAAAATTTAAAAAGATTTTGTGTGAGCTTTTTCACATCCGAATAAAAAAGTGTTTGCTTTGTGATAAAACAACGCCTATTATACTTTGCAAATCAAAATTGACAAGATGTTTTTTTTATGATATCATTATAAAAAGAGGTGAAATATGAACAAAAATACTGTTAAAAACTTCACTGTAAAAACAAGAACTGAACTTATAAACGCCGTACGACAAAAAATATCATCATATGAATTTAATTCCGAAAACATCGAATCTATAGCCGAAAATATCGCTTACACTTGGTTTATCCGCATAGCTTCAATACGCTTTCTTCAGGTAAATGAGCTTCTGCCAAATGAAATCAAAACATACACCAATTTACTGTTTGACACTTCACAAAAACAATACTGCAACAAAATAAACATTCTGTTTAAAGATTGTACTATATTATCGTCAGTATTTCCGGAAATATTCTGCGCTGGGGATGACCTTTGCAGACGATTTTTCCCTGAACAGATTTTCAGTTGCAATGAAAATATTATGATAAAGCAGCTTTTATCAGATATTCCTCAAAATGATTGGCTCGATAACGTGGAAATTATCGGAAGTATGTATCAGTATTGGAATACTGCTCCTAAAGCTGCTGCTTTCGCAAAATTAAAAAATAATGTAAAAATTTCAAATGAATCACTGTCCACCGTAACTCAACTATTTACTCCAAACTGGATTGTAAAATATCTGCTTGAAAACTCACTCGGCAGATTATGGTGCGAATGTCATACAGATTTTGACAGATCAGACTGGAAATACTACGTTGCTGATGCTCCTCAGAATAACTTGACTATCTCAGAACTCGAAAAAATAAAGTCTCAATATAATAATATTTCTCCCGAAGAAATTAAGATCATTGACCCTTGCTTAGGCTGCGGTCACATTATGACTTACGCTTTCGATATGCTTATGAAAATTTATTCTTACTCCGGTTACAGCAAAACCGATGCAGCATTATTGATTGCTCAGAAAAATTTGTTCGGTTTCGATATAGACAATAGAGCTTGTAACATTTCCTGTTTTGCATTGCAAACTAAAATAAGAAAGTATATTTGCTTTGAATATACTAAACATATAAATTTGAATTTTTTTTCATTTGACAATTTGAAATTTGACACGACTTGCATAAATTCACCATTATTAAAAAAATTCGCTGCTGATCTGAATAACGCTGATATGCTTGGTTCTCTTTATAGTCCCGACGGTTTTGACTATGATAAGCTTCACAACGAAGCAATGCTTTTTAACGAAAGCCTTATGACTTACGGATATAAACAAAAACTTTTATCAGCTATAAAAATCTGCCGCAATCTTTCCCTGAAATATGATGTAGTTGTAACTAACCCTCCGTATCTTAAAAGCAGCAGCATGAACCCTGAACTATTTAAAAGACTTAAAAGCAGCTTTCCTGAAAGCAAATCTGATATGTTTGCAATATTTATAGAGCAATGCAGAAAGTTCACTAAAAATAACGGCTTCTTCGCTATGATTACACCACAGTCATGGATGTTCCTTTCAAGCTATGAAAAATTGCGATACTCGCTTGTCAAAAATATTTTGATAAATATGGCTCACCTTGGTTCACACGCTTTCGATGACATATGCGGCGAAATTGTACAGACTACAGCTTTCGTTTTCAGAAATTCATATGTAAAGAACTTCTTCTCTACTTTTATAAGACTCGTTGAACCTTCGGGCGAAACTGATAAATCACTTCTTTTTCTAAGTGGCACTAAACGTTATTTTTCAGATTGCAATAACTTTCTGAAAATATCAAAAGCGCCTTTTGCCTATTGGCTTAGCAGTTCGCTTATGGACAGCTTTTCCAACAAATGTCTGCGTGACGTTGCAAGTCCTCGTCAAGGTCTGGCTACATCTGACAATAAAAGATTCATCAGATTCTGGTTTGAACTGCCACTTAGCTCAATTGGATTCAATATGGACAGAACTTCAGCTATGAAAAGCGGCTTAAAATGGTTTCCATATAACAAAGGCGGCTCTCGCCGAAAATGGTACGGAAACGATTTGTTCGTCGTGAATTATCAGTATGATGGCTCGGAAATCAAGAAAACTGTTATGAAAAAATATCCTTACCTTAAATCTCCTGATTTCGTCGTTAAAAATCAGTCGTTCTATTTCAGGGAAGCTATATCGTGGTCACTGATTTCAACGAACAGCATATGCTTCCGATATAAACCATGTGGCTTCATTTTTGATGTTGCAGGAATGAGCTGCTTCTCTAAAGACAATCTGAAATATCTTCTCGGCCTTTGCAATTCAAAAGTATCTGCCGCAATTCTGAATGCAATAGCTCCCACAATCAATTATCAGGTTGGCGACATTGCTTCTATTCCTGTTATAATCAACGATAAAATAAAAAATAAAATCGAAAAGCTTGTAAACGAAAATATTGAGATTTCTAAAGCAGACTGGGACTCTTTTGAAACAAGCTGGGATTTTAAAAATCACCCGCTTATTTAGAACTTGTTATTTTAGCATCACCGCATAAGCTTTATCTTAAAAATACCGCACAAATTGATTTAATTCAATTCGTGCGGTATTTTTAAGATCATCAATTTACTATATAAACATCAGCATATGATGTAAGATTATAGCACTCACTTTCGGAATTACAAAACACATCGACTACTCCATATGAACAGCCTGTGTCATTTATTGTAAAATATCCAATTCCTTCTATATATATTTTCGTATTGAATGGCAAATCATATCCTGAACTCATCGCCACTCCGCCAACATACGGATACTCCCCGGACGCTGTAGGACTTCCTGTTGATGTATAACCTGTTATCTTCAGGTTTCCAAGATAAGTAAGCTTTGGAGTTTCAGCCGTATTGGTTGTAGTTTCTTCATCAACCGTTTCTTCCGTGCTTTGGTTATCAACAATTTCAGTTGTAGTCTCCTGCTGTACTTCCTGAGTCTCAACATTACTTTGTAGCTGAGTTTCAGTTGCGGTTTCTGATTCAGCAGGTTCGGTTGCTTTTGATTTTTCTGTTACAGTTGTTACCGATATGAGCGTAGTTACAACTGATGTCGTTGAAGTTGTTTTTACTGACTCCTTTACTTTCGCAGCAACTGCTGTCGCTGCTGTGGTTGTCTTCGTTTTCACAGTCATTTTATTGTATGATGTTGCTGTAGTTACTATTGTTACTATTGCTGTTCTGTTTGTTTCTATCGAATCTTCAACATCAATGCTGTTCATTAATCTGAAAACAGAAAACGTAAATACTCCTACGAGCAGAATTAAAGCAATAATATACTTTTTCATTGCATCTCCTTTTCTCAGAATTATAGCTTCTAAAATTACCATAATTCCTATTTCCATTAGATTATTCAGCTTTATGATAATTTCATCAAACGTACTTACAGAAATTTCCATAAAACCATATAAGAAATATTATATTTATTTATATGTTCATAATATGTCGTATTGATGTTACACACCTAAAAATTATTTTTATATTCTTCTGATTATCCTTTATTTCTACAATTTACACCTCAATTCTAATCATTTTTTATGAAATTCAAACAAATATCACTCCCCTGAATTATTTATATTTCTTTACTACGCCGAATATGCCTTTTCACAATTCTTCTAAATCTTCAAATCTGATTTTTATCTGACATTTGCCAAAAATAAAAAAATACTAAAAATTTCGTTTATTGCTTGAAAAACATACAGCAATGTTGTATAATAAGTTTATCTGTTAAAAATTTCTTGAATGGAGTGTTGTTTATGCATACCGATTTAATCGCCAAAATCGCACCTACGGCAAATATGTCAGGCGAACAGATAGTTTCGGTCGTTATTACCGGATTGGTCGTGGTATTCCTCGTTCTTGTACTTCTGGTCTGGTTTGTACAAGGATTCGGAAAAACTTTTACTAATAATAAGAATAAAACTAACACGACAACTAAAAATGTAACTCCTCCTGTGAAAACTTCTTCTAATCTTATTTCCGGCAGTTTACCCCAAAATTTCGATGACTCTAATGACAATGATGAAATCGTTGCGGTTATTTCTGCCGTTATCGCAAATATGAGCGCTCAGGACGGAAAAAATTACCAAATCACTTCCGTTAAACCTCACATCAATCCACTCAGAAAATCAAGATCTGCCTGGGCTGCCGAAGGTCTGCGCCAAAATACTAATCCTTTTTAATATTTTTAATCAAAGAAAGGAATACCAACTATGAATGAAATTTTCCAAATGTTCTGCGACACAATCAAGGAAATATGGCAGACAAGCGGTATGTACGCTCTTTTCAGCGATGGCGGCTGGAAAAATTTAATTATGATTCTCGTTTCATTTGTTTTTATGTATCTTGCTATCGCTAAACAATTTGAACCACTCCTGCTTTTACCAATCGCTTTCGGTATGTTCCTCACTAACCTTCCTATGATTAATCTTGCTGACGCTATGTATCACCCTGAGCTATTTGACTATGTATATGAATATGCTGCTGACGGCTCGGTCGTTGACCATTACATTAATTATGGACGTATTCTTAAAGAAGGCGGTCTGCTCGATATCCTCTACCTTGGCGTAAAATTAGGTCTGTATCCTCCACTTATCTTCCTCGGAATAGGAACTATGACAGACTTCTCACCTCTTATTGCCAACCCTAAAAGCTTTTTACTCGGTGCTGCAGCTCAAGGCGGTATATTCTTTACCTTTATAGGTGCTGCTGTTCTCGGATTCTCCGCTGCTGAATCAGGCGCTATCGCTATTATCGGCGGTGCTGACGGTCCTACTGCTATTTATGTTTCAACTAAACTCCTCGCAGGCGGCGACTTTAAAATAAGTACCGGCACTATCGCTCTTGCAGCTTATACATATATGGCTCTCGTTCCTGTTATACAGCCTCCGATTATGAAGCTCCTCACTACCGAAAAAGAACGTAAAATTAAAATGGCTACCCTTCGTAACGTATCTAAAACTGAAAAAATTATTTTCCCTATAGCTGTTACTCTCATCGTAGCTTTAATCGTTCCTTCTGCTGCTCCTCTGGTTGGTATGCTTATGCTCGGTAATATTATCAAAGAAAGCGGTGTATGTGCTCGTCTTGTTGACACTGCTCAAAACTCGCTTATGAACATAATTACTATCTTCCTTGGAGTTTCTGTCGGCGCTACTACAAGAGCTGACAAAATTCTTAACCCGGAATTTGCTAAAGTAATCGCTCTTGGCGTTTTTGCTTTCGGTATCGGTACTGCAAGCGGCGTTCTGTTCGGCAAAATTATGTGCAAAACTTCTGGTGGAAAAGTCAACCCTTTAATCGGTTCCGCAGGTGTTTCTGCTGTTCCTATGGCTGCCCGTGTTTCCCAGAAAGTAGGCTCTCAGTCAGACCCTACTAACTTCCTGCTTATGCACGCTATGGGTCCTAATGTTGCCGGCGTTATCGGTTCTGCTGTTGCCGCTGGTGTCCTACTCAGTATAATCGGCTGATTACACATTTTATCATAAATTATAACCGCTTTTCGTTCAATTTTAAGAACTTAAAGCGGTTATTTTCTGCACTAATTATAAATCTTTAAAACTAATTTTCTGAATCTGTGTACAAAATGATTAAAATGTGGTAAAATATTATTAAGGATAATGATAAATCGGAGGTTATTGTATGTCATTAATATACTGCGTTGAAGATGACTCGGGGATACAAGAACTTATTTCATGTGCTCTTAAATCAGGCGGCTACACTGTCGATGGTTTCGAAAATTGCCATGACTTTATCGCCGCTCTAAAAACTGAACTGCCTGTACTTATTTTACTTGATGTTATGCTGCCGGGTCAGGACGGCTTCAAAATTCTTAACGACCTTAAAAGAAATGCCGCTTATTGCGACATTCCGGTTATTATGCTGACAGCTAAATCAAGTGAACTCGATAAGGTAAAAGGTCTTGAGCTTGGCGCTGATGACTACATAACAAAACCTTTTGGAATAATGGAGCTTCTTTCAAGAATAAAAGCCGTTCTAAGACGTACTTCTGTTGCTTCTGTTCCTGCACAAATAATAAATGTCGACAAGCTCGAAATCGATTTGCAGAAAAGAACCGTCTTTTACAACGGACAGGAAGCTATTCTCACATATAAGGAATTTGAGGTTCTTGCTTACCTTGGAAGACATCGTGGCACTGCCATCTCAAGAGAACAGCTTATGACCAATGTCTGGGGCTTTGACTACGAGGGCGAAAGCAGAACCGTTGACGCTCACATAAAAACTCTCCGGCAAAAACTCGAAAGCGTAGGCTGTATGGACGTTGTCGCAACAGTTCGTGGTTTCGGTTATAAAATAGTTTAGTTGCTTATGAGAAAACATATATTCAGATCGGTTCTTGGAATAATTCTTTTTTCTTTGCTGATTTATGAAATTGCTCAGGCTTGCATAAGCTACCGCAATTACAGAATATCTGCTCAGCGACAACTAAGGTCAATTGCTAATATTCTTACGGAAAACTGCACCGACTGCAACAAAATAAATTCAGAACTTCAAAAGAATCTCTCATACTATGTAAGACTCACATATGTCGACTTTGACGGCAATGTAATCTATGACAGCGATACTGATGCCCGTACACTCGGAAACCACTATCAACGTAAGGAAATTTCAGACGCTCTAAAATATGGTAACGGTGAGGCAACAAGAGATTCTCAGACATTCGGAAAATATACATATTACTACGCTGTCAAAAATAATTGCGGTATTTACAGGTTCAGCTGCGAAATAAATAACTTTATATATGAATTTTCAAAGACTTTCGTCAGGTTTATATTATGCGGCATAGCAATAGTTGCAATCGCCGCAATTTTTTCAGCACGACTTTCAAAAAAGCTCGTACAACCAATCGCTGAAATGACTCAATCTCTCGACAAAAATAACAACAGCATTGACAACAACATGATAACTGCAAAATATAAAGAGCTGATTCCAATCGCTGATACTATTTCCGGTCTTAACAAAAAGCTCGATAAATACCGTGGACGACTAAAAAATGAAAGTGAAAAAATTGCTATGATTTTCGAAAATATGGTCGAGGGACTTGTCATTCTTGACGACAACGGAAGAATTATGAATATAAATAAAAGTGCTGCCGATATGTTTTCAAGAGAAACTGCAAGCTGCGAATCAGTTCACATTTCAGAACTCATTGATGACCAGAATCTTCTTGATGCTCTTACCTTAAATGACGGCAGCAGAAATATCAGAAAAACTGTCAAAATTGAAAATAAAAAAATCTGCATATACATAAATCGTGTGAATATCGCATCAATGAACTGCATCATTATGATTCTCGCAAATATAAGCGGAGAAATTAACGCTGAAGACCTAAGACGTGAATTTTCTGCAAATGTCTCCCACGAATTGAAAACTCCACTCACAACTATTAAGGGATTCGGTGAGCTTTTCGGAAGCGGTATGATTACTGAACCTGAAGATATCCGAAAGTACGGTGCACGAATTGAACGTGAAAGCCAAAGGCTTTTGTTTCTTATAAATGATATAATAAGGTTATCAGAACTTGAGGAAACTACAGAAATTACGCTAAGCTGCGTAAATCTTATGAGAGCTGCAAAAGAATCAGCTGAGCTTTTAACAGAAAAAGCTCAAAAGCACAGTGTAAACATATTTTTTGACGGTGATGACAAGCTGCAATGTATGTGCAATGAAAGCTACATAAGAGAACTCTTTACTAACCTTATTGATAACTCAATTAAGTATAACAAACCAGGCGGATACGTTAAAATTAACGTTACAAGTAAAAATAACGAAAATATTATTTCTGTAAAAGATAGCGGTATCGGAATTCCTGAAAAAGATAAGGATAGAATTTTCGAGCGTTTCTACCGTGTCGACAAAAGCCACTCACGTCAGACCGGCGGTACAGGACTCGGCCTTTCTATCGTAAAGCATATAGTTTCCTATCATAAAGGAAGGGTAACACTTGATAGTACCCTCGGCGAAGGCACTGAAATTAAAATATATCTTCCTAATGCGAATGCAAAACAATAAATATTATGGAGATGAACTAAAATGAACACAGTTATTTCAGTATTCATTCGTATAGGAACTGCTTTGTCTTGGTTTTTTTCTTTTTGTGTTGCATTGCAATTATCATTTGTTGAGGAAGAAGAAAATTGGATGAATAATTACGGAAGTTTAATCTATGTCTTATTTATCTTAATATTTATCTTTCTAAAATTAAAATGGTTACGTAAAAAAGATGCACCAAATTGGAAATTTCACTTGCTAAGTACATGGATTCCACTGTTATATATTCCATTTATTGTCTGTTGGTGCTATCTTGATTTTGGCTATGGAAATACATTAGGCATTCTTGGGTACAACAGGAAATTAGGTTTTTTAAGTGCGATGCACATTCCATATTCCACCTGTTTTTTCCTATTTTTAGTGTCATTTGTAGTTCTATTGTTTTTTCTTATAATCAGATTCAGATATTATATTATTTTCAAAAATCTACAAGGAAAAACAAAAAAACAGCACAATTTTTTTTGAACTGTTTAAAAGCTGGTACATGTATCATATTTTATTGTAGCTTGCTTGACTATATGTC
The DNA here is from genome assembly GCA_022641595.1 of Ruminococcus sp. Lineage (GTDB taxonomy): Bacteria > Bacillota > Clostridia > Oscillospirales > Ruminococcaceae > Ruminococcus. The sequence continues at coordinate 11,833 of JALCDN010000036.1, forward strand.
TGATAATTTTTTATCTCGAAGAATGATATCACTTTATTTTCTGATTTCAGCAATTTACTGGAGTGTAAACTGCTTAATTACAGCTGTATTGCGTGTAAAAGAGTATATGATATATAGCTAAATCCTTTTGGTTAATACGATTCGAATGTCAACATCATATGAGTATGATTTATGTTATATTATAGGAGAATTTTTGTCATTGTTCGTTTTTAATGAAGCAATTCAAAACCTTATATCATATAAATCGTAAAAATAATAATTATTATTTAAACTTAAAGGGACAAGCCAATAAAATGACTTGTCCCTTTATGAATTTTCGGAATTTATATTTCACGTTTAGATAATTGCTGAAAGCTCATAAAATATCATTATAACAGCGGAATAAAGTACAAAATAAATTACAGCTGTTATTGCAATATTTGCGGCATTTGTTCCTCCTGCTGACTGCAAAGCAGTATTCAAAGGTATCTTAGGATTACTGTTTTTGATTTTCTTAATTGACTTTATTGTGAACTTATAATAATACCAGTTACCAAAAAGACACATTATAAATTTAAAAGCATAATTCAAAATAGTACAAAGACTTGACGCTGCATTGATAAGCTTCTGATTGCTGTCAACAAAATTCTTGGCGGCATCATACATAGCGTTCAGATTTCCATAATCAGACGCTGCATAGCCAATTTTCTCATACAATGATATGTTGTAGTCTATTACATCAGGTATCTGACTTATAAACGACGGTACATTCATAAGAAGTGAAAAAATCAATGCAAAAATGGCCATAAACCACATTTTTCTGTTTGCAAAATAAAATTGTGGGAAAAACAGGCATATGATATTAAATGAAATTTTTGTTCCTATGTCCTTCATTTTTTTAAATAATGGAAGATAATAAATTGTATTTGTTTTTACAAATGAAGAAACTTCTTCAAGTCTTGCACCGTCAAAATCCTCATCAGGATTAAATCCGAAATACTTCTGTTCCGCATCAAATTCGGAAAAAAACTGACTTAAATCAGGTGTGTCTTCTGATTGTACATCACTGAGCTCCTTTAATGGCATTCCACAATTTGTGCATTTTTCAGTACCTGCCGGATTGCGGCAAAGGCAATGGCGACAAATTATCTGACCGCTTTCGTCCTTACTTACCTCTGATTCAGCATCGGATAGAGAGCGTTTCCAAGGATCACCGCTTTTATGAAGTTCAGTATTGACGCATCTTTTGTTTTCCATATAGCATTCTCTGTGATATGGAGTGCCGCATTCAGGACAAACAACTACATCATCATCTTTATCAAAGATTTTATTACAGCAAAAGCATTTTTCACCTATATAATTCATTTTTACCTCCAAGCAAAAGAAACCGTCAAAATTTATAATGATTAATCCCACGATAACTTTACATATTCATTATATCATTTTATTCCATATAAAATCAAGTCATTTTTCATATTTATCATTAAATTTTCATAAGAGAAATTGCTTTTCACTTTACTTGAAAAGGAAAAAGTGATATAATAATATGTGAAAATACTTCAGAAATTTTTTAGCATAACGATTTTCCAATAACTATGACATTTTTTGTACGGAAGTGAATTAATTTGAAAGTCAATAACAGTAATAATCCGGAATTTCTTAATGACTACCTTGTACATATAAAAGTCACTAAGCTTTTGTCTGAAAGAACTATACAAGAGTATTATTTTGACATTCGTATGTTCCTTAAATATATACTCCTTACATTTGAAAACTCAGACATTACCGACATTTCTGATGTAGATATCAGCCGATTTCCACAATCATATTTGAAGAAAATCACTATTTCAGATTTATATAACTTCATTTTCTATGTTTCCGATGAACGTGAAAATAAAGAAAGAGCAAGATACAGAAAAGCCTGTGCTATACGAAGCTTCTTTAAGTACCTTAACAAAACTGTCGCTATCATTGACAACAATCCTGCGGCTGACCTCGAAATTCCTTCTCCAAAGCCAGCACTTCCAAAATATCTATCGCTCGACGAAAGCGTAAAGCTACTCAATACTGCTGATAATGTCGACTCAACCCGTGATTTCTGCATCATTACACTTTTTTTGAACTGTGGTATACGTCTGAGCGAACTTGTCGGCATCGACCTTGATGACATTGATTTCTCAGAAAATAAAATGAAGGTTCTCGGAAAAGGTAACAAAGAACGTATTATCTTCCTTAACCCTGCCTGCATTGACGCAATAAATAATTATATACCAATAAGAAACAAAATGAATCCATCAGACGAAAAAGCACTCTTTCTAAGCAGCAGAAAGCATCGCATCTCAAAACGAAGAGTTCAGCAAATCGTTGAAAACACACTTTCAAAAGCCGAACTCGCTAACAAAGGAATAACTACCCACAAATTGCGACATACGGCGGCTACTCTTATGTATCAGTACGGCGAAACCGATATACTTACTCTTAAAGAGGTACTCGGTCACGCAAGCACATCAACTACAGAGATTTATACCCATCTTTCAAATGATATTGTCAGAAATGCTTTCGAAAGCAATCCTCTGGCTCAACTTACTAAAAAAAATAAAAATAATAAGTAGGAGATTTTCATATGAACAGAAAGACTTCAATTGCCTGTGCCGCAATAGCTGCTATCCTCGTAATTCTCTTCTCTCAGGCTTATGTAACCAAAATACAGCAGGTCAATGAAAGCTCTAAAAATAAAAGCTATAACAATAGCAACGTAAATGCATATGTAAACGGTTATAATACTGCCGGCAACAACAATCAGAATTATCAAACTCAAACTGCTGCTCAGACTACTGCTTATATTGTCCAGAATACCGACACTTACTCAACTCAAACTACCGTTACAACACAATCAGCTGAAGCCTATTCATCGGCAATTACTGCCGAATCTACGGTTTCAGATGTGCAACAACAAATTGATGCAAACCACTCCGGTACCGCAACTACAAGGAAAAAATCTATTCTCGAACGTGCCAACGAAACTACGACTCAGGCTGTCAAAAAATTTAAAATCATAAACCAGAATTAAGATTTTTATCTGCGCTTTTTATGAAAAATTCTAAATTTACTGGACAAAGTTAAAAAAACGTGTTATACTATTAATAAGATTTATTTTTTGAGGTGAAAACAATGAGCTTATCTTCTCTGTTCCGCTCAGGTGGCAAATATTTTAATAAAAATATTGAACCTAAATGCGATTACTGCCAATTTGGCAAACGTGCTAAAGACGGCAATAAGGTTCTTTGCGAAAAACGTGGTATGGTCGATGCTTCTTTTTCATGCAATAAGTTTTCTTACTCTCCTCTGAAACGTATCCCTGTTAAACAGCTCAAATTCGTTGGAAGTCTCGCCGATGACGAAATCTATATCGAAACTGCTGACGACAAAGTTCAACCGGAACAACCAGATAATACTGATGTTGCCAAAGGTCAGCCGGCTAAAAATGCAGACACCACAGCGCCAAATGTTGCTGCTACTCCAACTCCACAACAGCCTGCTCCTCAAAACAATGTTCAGCCAGTTGAAGCTCAATCTGCTGATTCAACAGATAACAAGTCTCAAAACTCCCCTGAAGCTGCTGCTCAACAGGAAAATCCAACCACTCATACAGGTATGAACGACATCAATTCATAATCCTTTACCTGAATTTTAAGAACGCTTTATGCGTTCTTTTTATTTTTTACTTGCTTTATTTTTATTATAATGCTATAATTAATTAATGTTTTGATTTTTATTACTCATTATTTTTATTACTGTTTTGGGGGACGTCTGATGAATACTGCTGCTTATACAACTCAAATTAACAAAATTGCTTCCGAAGTCAAAAAATCTATAATCGGAAAAGACCATATTATTATTAAAGTTCTTCTCGCTCTTATCTGCAAAGGTCATATTCTTATAGAAGATATTCCGGGCGTCGGTAAAACTACTCTCGCTCTTTCTTTCGCAAAGGCACTGTCACTTGAACATAATCGCCTACAATTTACTCCTGATGTTCTTCCATCAGATGTTACAGGCTTTACTATCTATAATAAAAATAAAGGTGTTTTTGAATTTAAAGAGGGAGTAGCTTTTTGTAACCTCTTCCTCGCTGACGAAATAAACAGAACTTCAAGCAAAACTCAATCAGCTCTGCTCGAACTTATGGAAGAAAAATCTATAACCGTTGATGGTATCACTTACAAACTTCCAGAACCTTATACCGTTATTGCAACTCAAAACCCTATCGGCTCAGCAGGTACTCATATGCTGCCTGATTCTCAGCTTGACAGATTTATGATACGCCTTAGTATGGGATATCCAAGTGCTTCAGGCGAAATCGAAATCCTTAAATCCAAACATTCTGCAAACCCGATTGACGGCATTAATAATGTTGCCGACATTAATACTATCCTTGAACTTCAGGACGCTGTCGACAACGTTTTTATTGATGACAAAATTTATGAATACATTGTCGCCCTGTCAACTGCTACAAGAAATAATAACCTTATAAAACTTGGCATAAGCCCTCGTGGCACACTCGCTCTTACTAAAATTTCAAAGGGTATCGCTCTCGCTATGGGACGTGACTACGTTATTCCTGATGACGTAATATTTATCTGCCATGACGTTTTCTGCCACAGACTTGTCTTAAGCTCAAAAGCCAGAATTGCTGACAAAACTGCCGATGACATCATTGACGATATCATTAAAACTGTTCCTGTACCAAAAATTTCTGTGAACGGCAGGTAAATTATGCTTATTGTTAAATTATTGTTTCTTTTATTAATCACAATTTCAGCTTTTTTTTATATTCTCTATATCGGAAATTTTTCACTTATTCTTTTGCTGATTATGTGCATTTTCCCAATTATCACATTTATATCACTGCTTATTACTAAACACTCTTTGTCAGCTTCTTTAACTGTTGCCACAAAATCTGTTCTTAAAAATGAACCGTTTGACGTTCACCTTACTATAAAAAACAAATCTGTTTTTCCAATTGCTAAGGCTGAAGCCACTATAGAATACACTAATTGTTTCAATAACTCATCAAGCTATCTGGAGCTTCACTTTCCTGTCACTACAAGAAACTGTCAGTCGCTTTCTTTCTCACTTACATCTCAATTCTGCGGTACAATAAGCATTAAAGCTGTGGAAATAAAAATTTATGACCCACTCAGAATATTTAAAATGCATATTAAAAAATGCTCCGACACAAGTATTGTCGTTCTGCCTGCATCATATGAAATTTTTGGTGCTGTAACAGAATCTGCTTCATGCGGTGACGAAAGCTCAATATATTCACAATTCAGACCGGGCGATGACCCTTCAGAAGTCTTTAACCTGCGTGAATATATAGGCGGTGACAAAATTAATCGCATTCACTGGAAACTCAGCTGCAAAAAAGACGAATTCATTGTCAAGGAATTTAGCCAGCCTGTTGACACTTCCACTGCTATATTCCTGAGCACTGATTTTTCACAATCTCAAGCCATTACACTTTCAATTATTGATACAGCAATAGAAGTCTTTACCTCAATATCACAATTTCTCACCGAAAACGAAAGGCCTCATACTTTAATTAATTTCAACTGCAAATCGGACTCTTTTGACGAAATCATAATCGACTCACAGGAAGCTATGAACGCTGCTGCATACAAGACTGTAAAAAATTATTCGCCTACCCATACAGATAATAATAATCCGGAACATTTTTTTAAGTCCAAGCAATATCTGAACTACTCATCTTTCACATTCATAACAGCTTCACTTAATCAGGAAATTATTGATACTATTGAGAATAATATCTCATGTGATATCATAAACATTATATTTATAGTCAAAGACGAAAATCACTCTGAATCTGACTTATCAACGTCAAATGCTTCTCTTATTTACGTCCCGGCTGGCAGAATTTCTGCCTTTCTAAATGAAATCGAATTGTAATTCACAAGGATGTTAAAATGAAAAAAAATAAAATTTCTGATTTCAGCGGCATTGTCATTAACGATAGCATTAAATTTTCCGTTGAAAGAAAAACACATTCAATGCGAAATCTGTACGCATTTCTTATCGCATCTATCGGTTTTCTTTCAACATTATTCTCTTTTTTCTCAATGTTTACTCTTAATTTTAACCTTGGTCTGATTATTATCTCAACAAGCTTTTTTTCTATTATGTATAGTGCAGTTTCACTGATTAAAGGCAAAGCTCTTTGGATAATTCCTATATCAGGCATTGCTTTCGCTATTTCATTTTATCTGAAATTTTCTCAATTTGTTATCGGTCTGAAATTCACCTTCAACAAAATATACAAAATCACCAACGTTACAGACATAAGTTACTTCCGTGACCTCTCTCATTACAGCCAATATGACAACATTACTGTTTTTCTTTTTTTCTGTATCTGGTTTATTTCATTTGCAATTTTTTTCTTTACAATCTATAAGCCTAATCCTATCATCATAATTATTATCACATTTCCTATTATAGAAATCGGTCTTTATTACGGTATAAACCTTTCACCTTTCTGGGGTGCTTTGCTTGTGGCTTACTGGCTTGCTGTACTTGCTATGTGCAACTGCGACCTCGGAGAATATTACGGCGGCAAGGGAAACTTTACACGAAAAGATAACCTGTTTTTCCCAAAACGTAATATGAAATTCAAGGTCACAGAAAAATGTGCACTTGAAATTATTGCATCTATCGCTCTTATTGCTCTTTTCTCTCTGATTGCTATAAATCTGACAGGCTACAAAAGAAGCAACAATATCAACGAAAAACGTATTAACCTTAAAGACGCTGTTGCTTCATTCACTGTTGAAGACCTCGAAACAAGCGTTTCAGGCATTACAGATGCTCTCGGAATTACTCTCGATTACGAAGACCACAGACTTGGCAGGCAGGATACAATCAAATATAAAAATTCAGATGAGCTTGCTGTTACTTTCAGCTCAGTCGTCCCAAATGCTGTTTACCTCAAAAGTTATGTCGGCTCTGTTTACAAAGATAACGCATGGGCTGAATTTGATAACTCAGTATACAATAAATACAGTGATATCTTCAATAATATAAATACATACGCTGCTTACCCTCAGCTTTTTCCTTCTATCTTTAATAATTATGCAGGACTTAACGATTCCGTAAACGTAAACGTTATTTCTGAACGCAAAAAACGTAAGAATTATATTCCTTATGGTATTTGCGGCGAAGACGGTCTTCAATTTGAAAAAGATACTTTATGCAAATTCAGTTCAACCGACAAATATAAATTCACTATTTCTTCTTCACCTGCGGACTCTTGCATAGACTTCTTCAACAGTCCGCAAAACCTCAATATTTTTACTGATAATCTTTCTCAGGACGACTCTTATTCAACCGTTCAGAAGCTCGCTCAATCATTCGGCAAATTCAACTCTTCAAACTCCTCAATCGACCTAAATTCAGCTTTCAGTGAAGAAGCACTCTGCAACAATAACAATCAGCTTTCAATTTCTTTGATTGAAAATAATTACCGTGATTTCGTATACAAAAACTACCTCAATGTTCCTAAAAATTCCGCTTTCAACGGCGTTTACTCAGCTTATTCTGACATCATTCAGCAGAATCCATCGGATACAGCTCAGGATAAAATCGAACTTCTTAAAAAAATCAGAGAACGTATGGCTGAAAACTCAGAATATACCCTTTCACCCGGAAAAACTCCAGCAAACCGTGATTTTGTCAACTACTTTCTTCTCGAAAGTCACAAAGGCTACTGCGTTCACTTTGCGACAGCAGGCGTTATGCTCGCAAGACTCGCTGGAATTCCTGCACGATATGCCTCCGGTTACATTATAGTTACTGATGATTTCAACGACAAAACTGCCAACCCCGATGGCTCTTTTACAATAAATGTCAAGGATACTCGCTCTCACGCATGGACTGAAGTCTATATCGACGGCTATGGTTGGATACCTTTTGAATTTACTGCCGGATTCTCTGACAATTCTATTAACAATAAATCTGAACAGACTACAACTTCTCAACCTGCTACCACATCATCAGGAACTAAAACAACAACAGTTAAAATTACTTCAGCTACGTCTTCAATGACTAAATCATCTGTCATTAACAGCTCAGTTTCCGCAAAGTCTTCAGACAAATCTTCCAAGACAACTACGCCTTCATCTTCAAAATCAAAATCAGTAATGCATAATATAACAAAAAAGCACGATATTTCTAATTCTACAGCCTTACTTCTCATCTTTTCAATTATTCTGATACTATCTGCAATAATTATTTTCGTCCGCCGTAAGCTTATGCTCATTTATCGCTTCAAAAAATTGAATGACGCTAATAAACGCAATTCCATTATAAACATCTACAATTTCGCAATACTGCTACTCAAACTCATTGGACTTGACATCGGAAACTCTACTCAACTTAATTTTGCTCAGGAAACCGATATCGCTTTGATTAAGCAGAATTACAGTTGCGGTTCATTCTCTTCGCTTACTCAAACTGCTCTTAAATGCAGATTCAGCAACGCTACTCCATCTGAATCCGAAATTCAAAACGCACACGACTTCATTTCAAAGCTTGTTCAGCTAATCTACTCTGACGCAAATTTCTTCAGAAAACTTTATTTAAAATTTATTCTCGCAATTATTTAGGAGGCTTTTATGAAATATAAATTCAATTCAGAATACGTCGGTGAGGCACTCCTCATCATTTCCGGTATCATAATTACAATTTTCCCTTCTGTTATTTCGTGGCTTTTTTATCTGGCTGGTGCTTTAATCATTATTTGGAATATATCAGTTTTCATTTTTTCAATGATAAAAAACATCCAATGCTCTGTCTACAAAACAATTCTGGGATTTGCAATGGGTATAATCGTAATTGCTCTTCCGGAATTTCTTACATTTGGCATTCCTCTTGTTATCGGCAGCTTAATTCTCATAAACGGCGTTGAAAGAATTTTTTCTTCAATGCAATACAAAAAATCCGGAAAAAGTTGGTATATCACTCTTGCACTCGGAATTGCATTTTCCTTGTTCGGTCTCTATCTGATTATAAATCCTGTTCGCACTACTTCAACAATAAGCCGAATTATTGGCATAACGCTGCTTTTGCTCGGAGTTTACAGACTATTGATTTCATTAAAAGAAAGCAAGTCAAATGGTAACAAAATCGACTCTGTTATTGACGTCGATAATTTCAAGGTTGATGACTAAATAAAATATTACATAGAAAAATGCGGATGAATTAAATTCATCCGCATTTTTATTGCTTATTTAAAAGTGAATTTACTTATTTGAACCGAGAACAGTTTGCAAAATTTTAACGGCATCCTGTGCATTTACACCGTCATTTCCTGATACATCACTGTTTTTATTTCCTTGCTCAGTCAAAGAAAATTTAGCTGAATTTACCAAAAATCTTCTTACTGCAACTACGTCTGAAATATCAACCTTCTTGTCACAGTTTGCATCGCCAAGAAGTACATCGCCTGATGAGGTCGACGTTGTATCAGATGCTGATGAAACAGTTGTCACTGTTGTCTCAGAAGAAGCGGTTGTAGTCGAAGCAGTCGTTACTTCACCTGATGATGTGTATGAGTATAGATTCTTTGGAAGCTCATCAAGAGTTATACAATAATCACTCTGATATATCTCTTTTAAATCCTCAGGCTTGTTGAATACTGAATTTGAGAGGAAATTATTATTATCAGAACCACCGTCATACCATGGGCAGAAATACAACCAACCTGCTTTTTCTGTCTGAATGTTTGAAAGTGTAGGAACACTGTCGTTTTCAGCCATTGCAACAAGCTTTTTGCCGCCATACTGATTTACAAGATTGTAGAAAGTTCCGCTTATTGCACTGTCGTTGTGTTTAAGAACGGCAGAACCTGTTGACCAGTCTGTACAATTATACTTATCATAGCCTACCATATCTACGCAATTTTCTCCGGGATACCAGTTAGTTGATGTATCATATGTATAGCTGTTCCACTCCCAGATAAGATTATGCAGTCCATATGTATTTGTTAATGTATCATATGTAAGCTTCCATATATCCTTGTAAACGGCTGAGCCTGATTTTCCCCACCAGAACCATGAACCGGTTTCTCCGCCTGAACCTTCGGCTTCATGAAGAGGTCTGAAAATCAAAGGTACATTAGCATCCTGAAGTGTTTTCAGCTTTTCAGCAAGACCTTTGAGGCAAAGCATATAGTAGTCATGCTCTTTAGTACCTTCTACAGTTACGTTAGCCGCATTGAAATCAGTTTCCTTAGGAACATATGTTGCCTGATCCCATGCAACTTTATCGCCTAATGTATAATTTGCAAAATTCTTCGGAACTGTAATATGCCAAGATGCCGTAGCTATACCGTTTTTATTCTTTACCCAGTCAATGATTCTATCGGTAGTACCGTCCTCACTGCCGTAGAGAGGGTTGCAGTTAAGGAAGTCAAAGCCTCTGATTGCCGGATATTCGCCTGAAAGATTATAAATATAGTTGAATTCATAATCAAAATCATGAGGACCATACTTATAGATTTCCTGCTGACCTGAAAGTATATTTTTTCCATACACATCAGTAAGGTAATTCATTAGTGATTGGGTCTGAGAAGTAGCTTTTGCGTCAGAGAGGGTATTTGACACATTAAGCTCAGGAAACTCACCGTCTGAAACCTTGATGCAATCGATATAAGACCAGCCCCAACTTGACTGAATGGTAATTTTGTTATCACCAGCATTGAGCTTGTACATACCAAGTGCGATATCCTTAAATGAATCGTTTTCGCTGAATGCAACAGTACCCTGTGATACGCCATTAATCAGCAGGTTCTGCACCTTTGAACCATATGGTGCATATACCGACAGCGAAAGATTATACATACCTGCCTTTGCAACATTTACTGTTACAGAAGCTTCTTCGCCGGCATTTTCAAGAAAGATAAATCCACTTCCTGAATGGGTAATGTCTTTGCCTTCTCTTGTTTGCGACATTGATTTAGCGCCTGTTACAGTGCCGTCTTCGAATTCATAGGTGCCTAAATCAGCAGCATTGGCAACAGAAGCCATAACAGCCATTGAGTTTACTGTAAGTGCTGCTGCAATGACAGCTGAACACAGCTTTGAATTGAACTTAAATGACATTAGAAATCCTCCTTATCAGAAGCTGAACTCTTATACAGCCTCTTAAAATTACATTACAATTATAGCACATTTATGCATAAATTACAATACGAATTTGTTAATTTCTACAATTGTATGAAAAATCACATTAAAATATCATTCAAAACGTCAAATATGGCTTTCTGTTAAGTAAACGTTCATCATTAATTAAAAGCTTGAATCAATGCTTACTGGACAATTAAGTAAAATCATTTTCCATTATTTTTTCTATATACACTTGGAGTTACTCCGACAATTTTTTTAAATTGTCTCATAAAATGCTCTTCGTTATCATAGCCACACATTACAGATACTTGTGAAATAGTAGTTTTTGTTGTACTTAATATTTCCTTAGCTTTTTCTATTTTGCTTGCAATAACATCTGAAATGCACGATACGCCAAAAATTTCTCTGTATATATGTTGAAAATATGAGCGTGACATACTTACTTCTGCCGCCATAAGTTCGACATTCCAACGTATTTGCGGATTATTATATATTTTGTCACGCAATTCAAGAAGTTCGCTATAATGTGGGTCTTCAACCTGTTGATTTCTATTTGGAGGTCTTGTTTCATTAATTTTCAATATAAGGGTTTTAAGCAGTGTATCATTAACTTTAATTCTTCCATTATTTGAAGTATAATGTTCATTATAAATGTTTTTCAGAAGCTGTGACAAAAAATTTATGTCACAATTATTTATAACAGTGCTATATGGAAGCTCAAGAGAACTTAAAAAGTCCTCATCACCATCAGCCTCAAAGTGAAGCCAGTCATATACAAAAAACTCACTTTGTGAATATATTTCCTGAGCCGCTCCGCTTGCATAAATTATCATAGATTTAGATTCAACATCATTTTCCATACCATTTATAACGATTTTGCATCTGCTTTTTAAAATCATAAGCATATATCCGTTTATTCCGTGAGTTCTCAAAACCTTATAATTTTTTCCATGGATTGTGTTGTATCCTATTTCAAGAATTTAAGGTTTTGAGAA
>JALCDN010000037.1 GCA_022641595.1 Ruminococcus sp.
TTAAGGGCACCTCTAAAAACTCGTTTGATTAAGGAAAAATCAGATATGTGCAGCAGCTGCAAGGAAACCTTCCGAAAGCGTGCTGTCGCACTATGAGGGAGGTTGACACAGCAGATGCCGTGCATAGTTGTTTTTTCTCAAAAGGAGTTTTTAGAGATGCCCTTAATAAAAGAAAATTAAATAAATCCCTTGACGTTTAAGTAAAAAAAATGTATACTAAAGAAAACGAAAAGGGAATTTTATTCAATGCTTTCTCAAAAAGCATTGCGATTTGCGGTTATTCCCTTACAGCGAAAGGATAAATAAAATGGCTAAATCAGTTAGAATGGCAGACATTGCTGAAAAATTAGGCGTAAGCATTGTCACAGTTTCAAAAGCTCTCAGCGGTAAGGACGGCGTAGGCAACGAGCTAAGAAACAATATAATTAAAGTCGCCGAGGAAATGGGCTACAATACAAAAAAATCCGATGACGAAAAAAAGGACAGCTACTTTATCGGTATCCTCAACTCTTACCAATATCTCGAAAAAGGCTCGTCTTTCTACTGGAGCCTTTACGAAAGACTGCTTACTTATCTGCTTGCTTCAGGCGACCTTGGGGTTCTTGAAGTCGTTTCCGAAAACGATGCTGCAAACCTCTGCGTGCCAAAGATTATTCAGGACAAGCGTGTTGACGGCATCATCGCTATGGGCCCTTTCCCAGACGATTACCTGAATATGCTCGGCGGTCTCAATATTCCTCTTGTAGCTCTGGACTCGTATAAGGCTAAATTTAACTACGATTACGTCATCTCTGACGGCTACTACGGTATGTACACTATGACCGATTACCTAATCAGAATGGGTCACAAAAAAATTATGTTCGTCGGCACTGTCGGCGAAACCAGCAGCATATCAGACAGATTCTACGGCTACTGCCGTGCTATGCGTGACGCCGGTATCATTGTCACAGAAGATATGATTATCCCTGACAGAGACAATGCCGGAAAAATTTCCGTTGATATCCCAGTCAATATAAAGCACCTCGCTACAGCACTCGTTTGCAACTGCGACTTCACCGCCTACGAAGTATCCTTGCGTCTTACCGCTATGGGAATAAAAATTCCGGACGATATTTCTATTGTCGGCTTCGACAACTACATCCTTTCCGAAATGTCAAATATTAAAATCACTACTTATGCTGTTGACCAGGACGGTATGGCAGCAGCAAGCGTCAAACAGATAAGACGAAGAATTTCAAATCCGCAAAAAAATCGTCGTGTTAAAATCGTAAGCGGCGAAATTCTCATAAGAGACAGCGTAAAGGAAATCTCAAATCTTTAAAACTTATTCACAACATCATAACGGAGACAGATTTTACCCTGTCTCCGTTTGTTTTGTTTACCTTTAGGGTATCTCTGAAAACTCATTTTGAGAAAAAACAGCTATACAAGGCATCTACTGTTTCAGCCTCACTCATAGTGCAACAGCACACTTTCAGAAGGTTTCCTTGCAGTTGCCGCACCTATCTGATTTTTTCTTAATCAAATTATTTTTTAGAGGCTCATTTTACTTAAAAAAATGTTATAGTCCGTATATTTAAAAGGTTAATATAAATATCTATTTGTTAAAATGCACATATTTTGAGAACTCAAATTGGAAATAGCGTAGAAAATTCTTCTATCAGCACTATTTTAGCTGAAAGCTCTTGACATTTCAGATGCGTTATGATAAAATTTAGCTAAACGCTAACAAAGAAGTTAGTTAAATTTAAGCTAAATATTTTGAAGAATTAATGGAGGAATTATTATGAAATTAAAAGCTCTCAGTCTTACTCTTGCTGCAATGATGCTTATGTGTGCTACATCTTGCACATCAAGCTCAACTTCAAGCTCAAGCTCAAAATCTACTTCGGAAAAAAGCTCCGACAGCTCATCCAAGGACACTTCTGCTACAGATTCTTCAGACGCTTCTTCTAAAGAAGCAGGCACAGCTTCAAGCTACTCCACTGCCGTCCTCGGCAAGGACAACACAGACATCAAGGCTGACCTTAAAGTTCTTACTCAGCGTACAGACCTTATTGACACAGTTTTTGCAGGCTATATCAAAAAGTTTCAGGCTATGTACCCGAATGTTAAAATCTCTTACGAGGGCATTACCGATTACGACGGCGATATGACTACTCGTCTTACTTCAGGCGACTGGGGTGACATATGCGGCATTCCGACTACTGTTGAAAAAAGCGAGCTTTCTACTTACTTCGCTCCTATTGCATCTCTCAGCGAACTCGCTGACAAGTACGAATTTATCGACACAAAGGCTTACAATGACAACGTTTACGGCATTCCTTCAACAGGTAACGTTCAGGGTGTTGTCTACAATAAGGCAGTCTGGAAAAACGCCGGCATTACTGTTCTTCCTAAAACTCCGGACGAATTCATTGACGACCTCTCAACTATAAAAGCCCAGACCGATTCCATTCCGCTTTACACAAACTATGCTGCCGGCTGGGCTTTAACCGCTTGGGATTCATACATCGGCGGCTGTGCAACAGGTGACGCTGCTTTCAAAAATCAGATTCTTCCGCATATGTCAAATCCTTTCGCAAAGAACGATAAAGGCAATGGTCCTTACGCCGTTTATGACATTCTCTACAGAGCCGTTAGCCAGAAGCTAATCGAAGATGACCCTACTACTACCGACTGGGAATCCTGCAAACCAAGAATCAATGACGGTGAAATCGCTACTATGGTTCTCGGAAGCTGGGCTGTTCCTCAGATGCAGCAGGCAGGTGCAAATCCTAACGATATCGGCTATATGCCGTTCCCTATCACTGTTGACGGCAAGCAGTACGCTTCAGCTTCCGCTGACTACTGCTACGGCATAAACGTAAAAAGCTCAGATGACGAAAAAACTGCTGCCGCTCTCTATATAAAGTTCCTTACAGAACAGTCAGGCTTCGCTTATGACCAGGGCGGTATCCCAATTGTAAAGGGCGAAAAATATCCTGACGTTCTTTCAGCTTTCAACGGCGTTGACCTTGTTGTTGACGAAGCTTCACTGCCGGGTGAAGAAGACCTCTTTACCAAAATTAACAATGATTCCGAGCTTTCTCTTGAATCCGACCAGACTCACGTTGCAAGAATTATTGAATCTGCTGAAACCGGCAGCGAAAAATATGACGATATAATCAAGGACTGGAACGCCGCCTGGACTAAGGCTCAGGAAAAAAATAAGGCTCAGATTAATAAATAATCACTTTCAGAAAGAGGCGAATCGCAATGCCGCATAACTTTACAAATCAAAAGCGACTGCGTGGCGGTATGGGGGCTATGACTATGAAAAATCAGCAGCGTATCGTAACCGCCGTTTTTCTCGCAGTACCGCTGATTCTGCTGTTTATGTTCACATATTTCCCGTTCTTTAAAATGATTCAGTTCAGCTTCTACGATATGAAGTACATCGGAAAAAGAACGTGGGTAGGACTTCAGAATTACAAGGATATCTTCAGCCGTGACGACTGCTTCGACGCTCTCAAGCTCAGTCTCTACTATATGGTCGGCTCAGTCGTTCAGCTATCGCTGGCATTGCTGTTCGCCGCACTTCTTACCGAAAAAACAAAAGGCAGCAAATTCTTTCGTGGCGCACTCTACTTTCCCTGCCTTATAGGCGGTATCGCCGTCGGCTTTATCTTCAAATTCTTCTTCACTCACGGCTTTATTCTTGATACGCTCCTTTCGTTTGTCGGTTTTGATATCGACTCACTGCCATATTGGCTGAAGGACACTAAAATTAACAACTGGATGCTCGTTGCTACTTCGGTATGGCGCTATATGGGACAGAATATGGTTCTTTTCATCGGTGCTATGGCAAGCGTTGATACTACTCAATATGAGGCTGCCGAAATCGATGGCGCTAACAGATGGCAGAAATTTTTCTACATCACCCTCCCATCTATTAAAACTATTGTTATACTTAATCTCATTCTCGCTATCTCAGGCTCGCTTTCAGCTTTCGAAATGCCTTACGTCGTTACAGGCGGCGGTTTCGGTACTTCAACATACTTCGTACTTATGAACACTCTCGCACACAAAAACCAAAAGGTCGGTCTTGCTTGTGCAATGGCTGTATTCCTGCTCACTCTGATTCTCATCGTTACCGGCATTCAGAAATACGTTGAGTATCGCATGAGTGACGACTATTCCAAAAAACATCAGAGCAAGAGAGGTGCAAAGATATGAGCCGTCCATATAATATTCATAGGGTACAGAAAAATAAATTCAACGCCCAAAAAATCTTATTTCCAATATTCAAATATGCTCTGCTTATCCTTGCAGCTTTCATAGCACTTGTTCCTATCGTAACCTGCATTATCACAGCTTTTAAGACAAAATCCGAATATTCAGGCACAAGCGTTATGACACTTCCAAAAAGCTGGCTTAACTTCGACAACTTCAGAGTCGCTTGGGAAAAAGGTCACATGGCTGTCGCTTTCAAGAATACATTCATTATTCTTGTTTGCGTACTTGTCGGAAGTACCTTTATTTCCGCTATGATTGCCTATGTCATAAGCCGCTTTAAATTCATTGGAAACCGATTTATCAGGTCGCTTTTTATGATTGCCGCTCTTATTCCGGGTATTGCAAGTCAGGTTACGGTTTACCAGATTATGTACAATCTTCACCTTATCAACACTCTTTATGGCTACATAATCCTGATGCTCGGCACAGATGTCATTTCAATTTACATTTTCCTGCAATTCTTTGAGAACCTGCCGTCCTCTCTCGATGAAGCTGCTATTCTTGACGGCTGCAACTACTTTGGCGTGTTTTTCAGAATACTTTTCCCTTTGCTTCGCCCAGCTATCATCACAAGTGCTATCCTGAAAGGTGTCTCTACTTACAACGAATACTATATGGCTAACCTTTATCTTCAGGATAAAAACAAATATCAGGTTATATCAACTTCCCTCTACGCTTTTACAGGTCCTATGGGAAATCAGTACCAATACATTTGTGCAGGCGTTATTATCACTATTATTCCTGCCCTTATTATCTTCCTGTTCTGTCAGAATTACATTTACAGCGGAATCTCTCAGGGTGCTGTAAAGGAATAACCCGCACACAGGAATTTCACAGCTTGTCCTTATCAGCCGCCGTTATTAACCGGCAGAACGGAGTTAAATATGAATAAAATTAAAATTATAGGCTCTTCTCTTCCGAATATTCCTTGGCAGGAAAAATCGGAAAGCTCTTCTTTTCCTTTATGGCGTTACTCTCAGAACCCTATTATCGACAGAAATCCTATTCCTAACGTTTCACGCATCTTCAACAGTGCAGTTCTACCATATAACGACGGCTTCATCGGCGTTTTCAGAGGCGAACAAACAGACGGTATTCCGCATATTTACTTAGGTCACAGCAAGGACGCTCTGAATTGGCAGATAGACCATGAGAAAATCCTTTTTACTGACGAAAACGGTATCCCATTTATGCCGGTTTACGCTTATGACCCACGTCTTGTAAAGGTTGACGATACTTATTACATTATGTGGTGTCAGGACTGCTTTGGTGCTTCAATCGGCATAGCCGCAACAAAAGACTTCAAAACATTTACTCGCCTTGAAAACCCTTTCTTGCCTTTTAACCGCAACGGCGTTCTGTTTCCAAGAAAAATCAATGACCGTTTTATGATGCTCTCACGCCCAAGTGACAGTGGTCATACGCCTTTCGGTGACATCTTCATCAGCGAAAGCAAGGATATGGAATACTGGGGTCACCACAGACACGTTATGGGCAAAACCTCACAGTGGTGGGAAAATACCAAAATCGGCGGCGGTGCTGCTCCTATCGAAACCGATAAGGGCTGGCTGCTTTTCTACCACGGCGTTACAAATACCTGCAACGGCTTCGTTTACAGTCTGGGAGCTGCTATTCTCGATATCAACAACCCATCGGTTGTTCTGCACAGATGCTCACGCTATATCCTTACACCAGAACAATGGTACGAGGAAAGAGGCTTTGTTCCTAACGTATGCTTCCCGTGTGCGGCTCTGACTGATTCGGATACAGGAAGAATCGCTGTTTACTACGGCTGTGCAGATACTTACGTCGGCGTTGCTTTTACCGATATTCAATCGCTTTATAACTACATTCTTGAAAATGACTCGGCAGGTGAATCAGAACATGAAATCGGAAGAAGATAACTCCCTCATTGCTAATCTTACAAATACTCTAAGAACTGACTGCCTATCGGTTCTTAAAAATCAGATTATCCCTTTCTGGCTCTCTATGCGTGACAACCTTTACGGCGGTTTCTACGGTCTGCTCGATTTTGATCTTAACCTGAACAAGCAAGCCGATAAGGGCGTTATCCAAGGCAGCCGCATTCTCTATTTCTTCTCAGACGCTTCCCTCTCTCTTAAAAGCGTCCCTCTCGCCGAAGCTGCCGAACACGCTTATAAATTTATGACAAAATATTGCTTCGACGAAACCTTCGGCGGCGTTTACTGGTCCGTCACATTCGACGGAAAGCCTTCCGATACCGTAAAGCATACTTACAATCAAGCTTTTGCTATATACGCTCTTTCTTCTTACTACGCACTTTCTAAAAATCCGCTTGCTATTGACAAGGCTTTACAGCTATTTTATCTCATTGAGTCTAAGTGCAAGGACTCTTACGGTTACCTTGAATCTTTCAACCGTGACTTTACTCCCTCTCAAAATGACAAGCTGTCCGAAAATAACGTCATTGCCTCACGAACTATGAACACTCTTCTCCACGTCTTTGAGGGTTACTCTGCTCTGTACAGGCAAACTAAAAATTCTGACGTTAAAAACGCTTTACTCGGCATTCTCGATATCTACAGAAAACACGTCTTCAACAACACTCTGAACCGTCAGGAAGTCTTTTTTGACTCCGACTACAACAGCCTTATTGACCTTCACAGCTACGGTCACGATATCGAAAGCTCATGGCTTATCGAACAAGGCTGCCAATTACTTGACGACAATTCTTTGATTTCCGACATCAGCTCAATTTGCGACAAGCTCGCTAAAAATATATTTGATACTGCTTACATTAACAGCTCGGTCTGCAACGAGATGGAAAAGGGTAAGCTCGATTCCACAAGAGTATGGTGGGTTCAGTCCGAAGCTGTTGTCGGCTTCTTCAATATGTGGCAGAAATATCCTGAACAAACTCAGTACCTTTATGCTTCAATCCGGATATTCCGCTATATTCAGAACTTTCTCGTCGATAAACGTCCAAACAGCGAATGGTTCTGGGCTGTCGACAAGGACGGTCTTCCGCTAAACCGATTCAACATCGCCGACCAATGGAAATGTCCTTACCATAACGGTAGAATGTGCCTCGAAATTCTAAGGAGAACTAAATGAAACTTCACGAAAAATATTACGAGCTTCTTAACATTCAGGAAGAACTCATTAACCGCAAAAACGTTAAATCTGATTTCTATAACGGTATCTATTCACGATGGTGCAACCCTGTTCTTACAAGAGACCATATTCCGCTTTCATGGCGCTATGACCTCAATCCCGAATCAAACCCATTCTTTCAGGAACGCCTTGCTGTCAATGCCGTTTTCAATGCCGGTGCTATCAAATTTAACGGCAAATACTGTCTCGCCGCACGAGTAGAGGGTGCTGACAGAAAAAGCTTCTTCGCTATCGCTCAAAGCGATAACGGTATCGACGGTTTCCGCTTCGGCGACTACCCGATTATTATTCAGGATATCGACGAAAATGAAACAAACGTCTACGATTTGCGTCTGACTCAGCACGAGGACGGCTGGATTTACGGCGTATTTTGCTCGGAAAAAAGTGCCTGCTCAAAAAATCTCTCCGACGCTGTCGCTTCGGCAGGCATCATAAGAACTAAAAACCTCAAGGATTGGGAACGTCTTCCGAATCTTGTTACCTTAAACAGCCCCCAACAACGAAACGTCTGCCTTTTTCCGGAATTTGTAGACGGCAAATATGCTTTCTTTACAAGACCTATGGACGACTTTATCGACACCGGTTCAGGCGGCGGTATCGGCTTCGGTCTTGCTAAAGACATAAATTTCGCCGTAATCTCAGAAGAACGCATCACAAGCAAAAGAAAATATCACACGATAACAGAAGCCAAAAACGGTGCAGGGGCTGTTCCGATAAAGACCGCAAAAGGATGGCTCAATATCGCTCACGGCGTAAGAAATACCGCCGCTGGTCTGAGATACGTCATCTACGTCTTCGTAACAGACCTCTTGGAGCCTTGGAAAGTTATCGCCGAGCCGAGCGGCTATCTGATTGCTCCGTTTGGCTCAGAACGCTTAGGAGATGTCTCAAACGTTGTCTTTACAAACGGTGCTATAGCTGATGAGAACGGCAACCTCTTTATATATTACGCTTCCTCCGACACAAGGCTGCACGTTGCTACTACTACTATTGAGCGTATGCTCGACTACGCTTTCTCTACTCCTGCGGACGCTCTGAGAAGCAATCTTTGCGTTAAACAGCGTTGCGACCTGATTGCTTCAAATCTTGAGTTTCTTGCTTCTGTGAATTAACAAGCTTTCATCATTTCTCTCTTTAAATAAAAGCAAACCGACGCATATGTTTATATGCGTCGGTTTGCTTTTTATGCTGTTAAATTTATGGGTACCTCGGTTTTAGGATATTACCCTATGAGTTAAGTTTATGCCAAGCACGTTTCTTTTCATAAAGGTCTTTATCTGCCTGACTTATAATACTTGCTGCATCTGATTCCTGTCCTGAGCAAACTGTCCAGCCGATACTTGCCGTTAATTCATAATGATATTTGCTGTCATTTTTTACACATTTGCTTTCAGAAAGCATAGATAAAAAATCATCGGCTATTTCCTGTGGACTTAATTTTGCTGAATTCATAACTGCACAGAATTCGTCTCCGCCATAACGGGCTACAAACGCACAATTTTTTCTGGCGAAATCTTTCATTACATCAGCAAACATTTTCAGACAGTGGTCACCTTCCAGATGGCCATATGTATCATTAATAAATTTGAATCGGTTGATGTCAATCATAAATATTATTATCTGCCGCTCATTTGTAGCTTTAGGCAATTTTTCAGCCAGATAAAATTGAAGGCATCTTCTGTTATTAAGTCCTGTCAGTGCATCGTTATAAATCTGCATATTCTGAATTGTAAGAAAAAGTATTAGTATTACCACGAGAATATTAAGCGACAATATTGGCACGGTCTGAAATTTATCTTCCAATATGCCTGCAAGCAGTGGTGCAACCATATATCCGGAATAAGTCAGATATTCACTTCTTTTGTATTTCATTCTGGTATGCAATGCCAGATGAATCGCATAAACAGTTGGAATAACAAGGTAAATATAGTCTACAACTGCATGAGCAAAGTAAAGCGGGCCGTCACTATAGTTTCCGGCTTTGTCGACGGAAAATACCAAGCCTGTGAAAATTGAAAATATATCGCTTGCACTCGTTACAATCAAAAGACAAATAAAAAGATTAGATACCCAACGTTTTCGTATTATCGGAATAGAGAGCCTGTCATCAATGAATCTGAACCAAAAATAGCAACCAAACAAAGTTGAGATATTAGAAACTGCACACGATAGTGCTATAAATATGTTAGACGCTGCAATGATGTCTGCCATAGCCACTACATAAAAAATATCAGATATTTGCATTACATAATACGAAAAAATCATATTTCGAAGCTCACGAACTTCATGTTCAGTACCTAGGCTTCTTTCAAGATGGAAAAAAATTACTGTTACAAAAACAATACAGAAAATGTTTGTAACTATGGACGGAAAATATGTACTATCCATTATATCTGCATCACCCTTTTTCGTTCATACAATTAAGAATTTTCATTTATAAAAATTCACAGTTTCAGTTTTCTGTTTTAATTCTACCACATTTACAAATAAAAATCAAGACATTCTCAGAACTTATTCTCGTTTGAATATCAATAATTCAAAGTCATTTTATCTTCAGTTTATATACTTTTTCGCAGAACGTGTTATAATAGAAACAGGGTGTGATGTATATGAAAATCAAGTTTATCAATAAAATAAGTGCATCTGTTAAATCCATGATTCATTTGGAAAACTTTAAACGATGTGCTGTCGCACTTAAAAACCGTTTGACAGCACTTATGTCAAACATAAATATTTTTTTCCGCAAGTGGTTTACAAAGGTTCCGATAAGTCTTAATATTAAAAAACGTCTTATAATTTCAAACATTCTTATGATTGTTATTCCTGTAACAATATGCTCCGCAATAGGTGCTGCTGGAGTCGGATTAATCTGGAATTTCGCAATTGACGGCACTGCCCTCGGATTCGCCGACAGCGAGGAATTTTACGAACGTGCTGCCGGTACGGCAAAAATAGTCGAGGAAATGATTATGGGGAAAAAAAGCAGCTCCCACGAAGCCAAAAAATTCAGCCATATCCTGAAAAACAATATGATAAGCGTCAAAGTATATAACGGCGATATCCTCACTTACAATGACGGCGACAACACCATAACTTTGCCTGAAAAACTCGTTTCCGCTTCCAAAAGTCTCGACAACGAATGTACAATCGTACAGGGCGAATACTGCCTGTATGCTCATAAAATAGAACATAACGGTCATACCTATCAGCTCT
The DNA here is from genome assembly GCA_022641595.1 of Ruminococcus sp. Lineage (GTDB taxonomy): Bacteria > Bacillota > Clostridia > Oscillospirales > Ruminococcaceae > Ruminococcus. The sequence goes on from JALCDN010000037.1 coordinate 10,648, forward strand.
TTCTTACAGCAAAAACATTTGAGCCGTCATATGCAACTCTTAAAGTCTGCATAGTCATTCTTATTCTCATTCTTATAGCAGCCGTTATACTTTCGGTATGGTTTACAAACAGATTCCTTACACGGTTTGTCTTCAGAAAAATAGAAAAGCCACTTGAAATTCTCGAAAGCAGTGTCGCTCAGATTCGTGACGGAAATCTCGACTACCGTATCCAATACAACGAAAATAATGAGTTTCTGCCTGTATGCAATGCTTTCAACGAGATGACCTCCAGACTGAAAAAATCCGTCGAGCAAACTCTTAAAAATGAACAAAGCCGAAAAGAACTTCTTGCAGGCATTTCGCATGATATACGTTCACCGCTGACTTCAATTCAGGCTTATGTTGAGGGCCTTCTTGACGGCGTTGCTGATACACCTGAACGTCGTAAAAAATATTTGCTGACTATTAAACAAAAATCCGAAAGCATCTCAAATATGGTAACTCAGATTTTTACATTCTCAAAATTAGAGCTTGATGACTTCCCTGTAAATCTTATTAAGTCCGACATAAAAACTCAGCTTGAAAAAATTATTCACCCAATTGCAGATGAATACAGTAAAAAAGGTCTCAAAATTCTTATGAATGTTAAAAGTAACATGATATGTCTTGACTGTTCACTTCTTTGCCGCATCTGCACAAATATTCTGTCGAACACTCTTAAATATAACCAGAATCAGAACCCATATATCAGAATTTATTCGGAAACAGACCAAAACTCCTATATTCTGCACTTTGCTGATAACGGCAACGGCGTTGACAATCAAATTCTCGATAAGCTTTTTGATGTGTTCTATCGCAGTGACCCTGCAAGAAACAATCCCGATAAGGGAAGCGGTCTCGGTCTGGCAATAGTTGCCAATGCTGTAAAACGTATGAACGGTTGCGTTACCGCTCAGAATGTAATCGACGGCGGTCTCGATATTATAATTTCACTGCCTTTGGAGGATAAAAATGAGTAGAATTCTTATTATTGAAGACGATGAGGCTATTGCCGAAATCGAACGTGATTACCTTGAAAACTGTGGATATATAGCAGATATCGCTTCTGACGGCGAAAGCGGTCTCAAAGCAGGTCTTGACGGCGACTATCAACTGATTCTGCTTGACCTTATGCTCCCAAAAATCGACGGCTTTACGGTTTGCAGAAAGCTTCGTGAAAGCCTTGATATTCCCATTCTTATGGTTACCGCAAGGCAGGAGGATATTGATAAAATCAGAGGTCTGGGTCTGGGTGCTGACGACTATATCGAAAAACCTTTTTCACCCGGCGTACTTGTCGCAAGAGTAAAAGCTAATCTCGCACAATTTGAACGCATCTCAAAAAAAGATACTCCTGCTCCTGTAATAACTATCGGAAGTATCAGCCTAAATACCGGTACTCACAGAGTTTTCGCTGACAACAGAGAAGTTGAACTAAAAAACAAAGAATATGAACTTCTGAAATTTCTTATGATAAACGTCGATCTGGTGTTTGAACGTGAAACCCTCTACGAACGTATCTGGGGTATGGAAGCTCTCGGCGATAATGCCACTGTCGCAGTACATATAAACCGACTCCGTGAAAAACTTGAAAAAGACCCGTCAAAACCACGTTACATTCAAACCATATGGGGTGCTGGTTATCGTTTCAAGGCATAAGTTTATTAGATAAGTTTTTAAGGTCAGGCTCTTTTGCCTGACCTTTTTTGTTTAACAACTGTTTATTTTTCAATTAAACTCAGTTTAATTCCACACCATATAATAAAACCATTAAGAATGGAGGTCATAAATATGAAAACTAAAGACCACTTTATTTTAGGAAACAATCTCGCCGCAAACTACCTTAATTCCATTTCTTCAGTATATCGCAAAGCATTCATTTTAGGAAACATTTTCCCGGATATAAATGTCTTTTCATATCTCAGAGGCACGTTTTCTCATAAAAAAATCAGCGGACACAGCTTTGAATGCTCTGCCGACTGCATAAAAAAACTTACTGACAATCTGCACAACATAAAAAAATTCAGCATCTCCGATTATTTCAATCTCGGAAAGCTGATACATTATACCGCCGATGCCTTTACGTTTGCACATAACAACTGCTTTTACGGAAATTTAATAAGCCATATCCAGTACGAAGAAAAACTTCACTCGGAATTTCAAAAGCTTAATGAACAAAATAAAAAACACGCTTTCGTTTTTTATCTGAATAATCAGGATTTGTGGACTAAATTTTCTTTGCTGCATTCTTCTTATCTGCAAGGCACAGGCTCCTGCCTGTGGGATCTTAAGCATATTTCAATGGCTGCAAGAATGACTATGGATATTCTGATTCTATCTCAGAAGAAAAATTTCGTTCCTTTAAGAAAGAGGGCGGCATAATGAAAATCTTAATTACTACCGATTGGTACGCTCCTATTATAAACGGCGTTGTTACATCTGTTTTAAATCTTGAAAAAGAACTCGTCAAAAACGGCAATGAGGTTAAAATTCTGACGCTTTCAAGAAACACTCACAGCTCTGTATCAGGAAACGTTATTTATATCGGCTCATTCGGTGCAGGAGTAATCTATCCACAGGCAAGAATGAAAATTACTATGAAAAATCACTTTATTTCAGAGCTTATTGACTGGCACCCGGATATCATTCATTCACAGTGCGAATTCAGTACTTTTCTGTTTGCACGTCATATCGCAAAAGCTCTTGATATTCCGATTGTTCATACATACCACACTGTCTATGAGGACTATACACATTATTTTTCTCCGGTTCACAAATGGGGCAGATCCGCTGTTGCAAAGTTTTCACGTTGGACGGCAAACGCTTGCCAAGCCGTTATCGCTCCTACACAGAAAGTCAGCGAAATCCTCGAAAGCTACAATATAAAATCTCCGATAAGCGTTATACCAACCGGCATAAACCTTGAAAAATTTGCACAAGCCGGCTACGCTCCGAACATTAACGGCATTTCTGAAAACGATTTCGTTTGCGTCTATATCGGACGCCTCGCAAAAGAAAAAAATGTGGACGAGCTTATAAAAATTCACGCAACGATGGATAATCCAAGAATTAAAATGCTTATTGTCGGTGACGGCCCAAGACGCAATGAGCTTGAGTCTCTTGCAAAAGATTGTGCCGCCTCAGACAAAGTAATTTTTACCGGTATGGTAAAGCCCTCCGAAGTTGCCGGATATTACAAGTGCGGCAACGTATTTGTCAGTGCGTCAACAAGCGAAACTCAAGGACTTACTTATATAGAAGCTCTGGCAAGCGGACTTCCTGTTATCTGCCGAAAAGACAAGTGCCTTGACGGCGTTGTAACGGATTGCTTTAACGGTTTCCAATACAATACTCCCAAAGAGTACATTGATATGATTTCAAAACTCGTAAAGAATCCGTCATACAACAGGTCATTGAGCCAAAATGCTTATCTGTCAAGCGAAAATTTCAGCTGCCGTACTTTTGCTATCAACGCCGAAAAACTCTATACCCAAGCAATCTACACTTACAATAATAAATTTATCCCCAGTTTAACTTTATATTAAACTCTGTTTACAGCATTCCGATAAAATATGGGTACACATATTTTAAGCAGATAAGACAGAACCACTGTCTGCAACAAACACATAAACTTTTAGGAGGAATACTTATGCTGGAAAAAATAAAAAACAAGGTTATGAACCTTAATTACAAGAAAACTGCTGTTCGATTTGTAATCATTTCCATCGCTGCAATACTTGTTTGCGGTACGGTTTCGGCTGTATCACTTAAAAAGCAAATTGGTGAGGCGGTTTCTTATCACCAGACCTGCGAGAAAGAACACGATGAAAAAGAAAAGTCCGATTCTGAGCAAAATCAGTCAGAGAAAAATGACTACATAGCTCAGGTTAAATCTTCTGATTCCCAGAATCACAAGTCACACAAGCAAGACCACGAAGATAATGATGACGACGATTTCTTTGAAGAAGCCAATATTACAGAACCGTCAGTATTTTCAAAAGTATCTCTTTCCGTTACCGCTATTGTCACTGCCGCCGCATTTTTATTCTATTGGCTGCTTACAGCTGCCTGGCTTTATAAATCAGCTGCCAAAACTTCTATGAATAAGGCTATGTGGGCAGTTTTAGGACTTATCGGTAACATTGCCGCTGTTATCGCTTTCCTGATTACAAGAAGCTTTCTTGTTCGCTGCCCCGAATGCGGTAAATATCAGCAGTCAGGTAAATTTTGCAGAAACTGCGGAAAAGAATTGCCCTTCATTTGCAAAAACTGTGGCGGAAATATCAGAAAGAATGACGATTTCTGCCATAACTGCGGAAAAAATGTGGCGAAATAAATATGCTCAATTTTGAATTTTCTATACTCGATTTTATTCAGAATCTCCACAGCAGTTTCGGTGATTTCGTTATGCCTCTTATTTCTGAATCGGGAAGCGGCGGCATTATCTGGATTGTGTTTGCAGGTATTCTTTGGATTTTCCCAAAATATCGCAAATACGCAATTATAATGCTTATAGCACTTACTCTCGATGTAGTAATCTGCAATCTTACACTGAAACCGCTTATTGCAAGAACCCGTCCGTTTGACGTAAATCCGGTAAAGCTTCTTGTCAAGGCTCCAACCGATTACTCCTTCCCATCAGGTCACACGGCAGCAGCTTTTTCACTGCTTTTCGGAAAAAATAAACTTTGGATTCCATGAAAATAAATTATGATAAAATGGAGAAATAATATGATAACAATAATGATAAATGGTTTTTGTATGGCTCTTGCCGACAGCGTTCCGGGTGTCAGCGGAGGAACGATAGCTTTCTTAATGGGATTTTACGATAACTTTATCGGCTCGATAAATAATCTCATAAGAGGCTCAAAAAATGAACGTATTTCTGCCTTGAAATATCTGTTAAAGCTCGGCTTAGGCTGGATTATCGGCATGGGACTTGCCGTTACTGTTCTTTCTGCCGTTTTTGAAAAAGGAATATATCATGTAAGTTCCCTTTTTATAGGCTTCATAATATTCGCAATTCCTGTAATGATTTATGAAGAAAGAAATAATCTTAAAAATTACCGTGATACCCCTTTTATTATCCCCGGAGCAGCTCTTGTTATCCTTATCTCCGTTCTTGGAACAGGAAACTCTGCTGATATTTCAAATATGAACCCGGCACTTTTCCTGTACGCTTTTATAGCCGGAATGGCTGCTATTTCAGCAATGGTACTGCCGGGAATTTCAGGCTCAACACTTCTTCTTACTTTTGGATTATATATTCCGGTTATTAATTCGCTTAAACAGCTTATGCACCTCGACTTTTCAGGAGTTCCACTTCTTTTTGCCGTTGGATTGGGAATTATCGTAGGCATTATCGTGTCCGTAAGATTAATAAAAAATTGTATGGAGCGTTTCCGTGGACAGACAATTTATTCGGTAATCGGTATGATGATTGGTTCTCTTTATGCTATCGTTCAAGGTCCGACAACTCTCAAAGTTCCACAAGCAGCAATGAGTTTTGATACTTTCCATTTACTTCCATTTTTTATCGGTGCTGCTCTTGTAGTTGGAATGCAGGCCGCAAAAATGATTTCCGTTAAAAATAAAACTCAGACTCTTGCTTGAGTCAAGCATTATAAGTCTGATTATCTTATGGGCATCTCTATAAACGATTTAAAGGCAATACTACACATATTATGTGTGGTATTGCCTTAGTTATTTTTTATATAATCAAAATATTACCATTTTTCTTTCTGCTCATCAGGATTGATATATTTTATTACCTTTGCCGGCACGCCAACAACTACCGCATTATCAGGAACATCTTTTGTGACAACAGCTCCAGCACCTACAATAGCGTTTTCTCCGATTGTAACGCCTGGCGTTATCGTAACACCAAGCCCAATCCACGCATTTTTCCTGACAGTAACTTTTCCATATGTATAAACAGTGTGACGTCTGTTAAAATCATGATTAATAGTTGCAATCTTTACACCAGGTGCAAGCATAACACCATCTCCGAATTCAATACCTCCTGATGCCGAAAATACAGCGGAATGATTGATAAAAACATTTTTTCCAAAGCTTACTCTGTTTCCGAAGTCACAGATAAACGGCGTGAGAATTCGGATATCATCAAGCTTTCTGCCGAAAAGTTCTTCAAGATAACCAACATATGAAGAATCATCAGGCGAGGTATTATTTGCTTTGAAGCACAATGTTCTTGCCCTCATCATTTCATCAGAAGCTTCTTTGAAATATTCCTTCATACAATCTGTAGGTCCGCCATTATCCATAAGCTTATAAACATATCCTTTTTCATATTCCATATCATAATTCTCCTATTCAATAACGTAATGTAGCCCAAGCACTTGTTGAACATCTGAGACGGTAGTTCTATTGTCCAAACTTCACTCGAAACAACATATCGACATAGAATTGAATACTGATGAGCTTGATTTGACTGCTTCAGAGAGCAAGGCAACCTATGATGAGATTAAAGCTTATGTGAAGGAACACTCTGGTTTGTCGGTATCTTCTCTGTATATCGCGCAGGTAAAAGAGAAATGTGGAATTATTGAGCGTGAGAATTACAACAAGGCTAAAACTGAGGACACTAAGCAGCCTAAATGTCCGAAGGATAAGGAAGAGGCTATTATGGATGCGTTGACGTATTTTAAGATGATATAAAATAGTGACCGCCTATAAGAAATAATTCTTATAGGCGGTCATTTTTTTGTAATTGCTTAGTTTTAAAAACAGTTAAGACAAGGCAACGCATATCGGTTGTTGGGCTCACGCAAGGCAAAAATGGGTAGAGTGTCTGCCCAAAGGAATTGAAAAGCTCAAAAGCAGCTCAGGCATTTGAGCTTATTGAACAGTTTTTTTCAATTGAAAATGGTTTTGAAGGTATGCCTCAAAATGAAATTTACACAACAAGGCTTAAAAAAACGAATCCTTTTGTCATTGGTCGTAAAAACTGGTTGTTTTCCGACACGGACAATGGCATCATACCTTGATTTAACCTTTTCGTATCGTTCCACCAAACCATCATAGCGTTTCTGATAATCCTCCTGGTTCTGTGCGGTTCTCGCATTCTCCGCCACACAGCTTTGGGTCAGTTCCACAACAATTTCCATCTCGCTGCGAAGTTTGTCCTGTTCCTGCTCCAAAGTAGTGACATTGCAGACCGTCTGCCGTATCAGCTGAATGTTTTCTATGATTTCGTCTCTCTCGGTAATGAGGATATTCATTGCCTTGATAAAAGCAGCGATGATTTCTTCTTCCGTAACATGAGGAGTTTCGCATTTTCTATTCTCATCGAATTTATGGTTGCAGCGATAAATGACCCTGCGGTACTTGTCATTGGAATGCCAGACCTTGGATCCGTACCAACTGCCGCACTCGGCACATTTTATCTTGTTTGAGAAGATGCTGACTCCGCTGTACCTTGCTTCGTTTTTCTTGGAGCGTTTGGCAAGTTCCACCTGCACCAAATCATAAACGCTTGGCTCGATAATGGCTTCGTGGTTCACACCGTTTTTCCCATCCACGCCATTTTCGCCGTCTTTCCCTTTGAGAGAAGCAAGCCACTCTGCAAGTGTCCCTGTAAAACCATTCTCCACAGCAAGTTCATATGCAGATAAGCCGTCTTTTCCATCCTTGCCGTCTGCACCATCTTTCCCATGCTGCACTTCACCGATTTTCTGTAAAAGCTGTGTATACAAATCAGGCGTCGGCGGAATGGGAGAATCGGCATCCTCTCCCACAAATCCGGATGCACGAATATGTAGTGTCACCGGAACTGTTGTGGCACGCAGTCCGGATGTATTGTCAGCGTCATATCCGAATACGGATAGCTTTACCGCACCTGCATGAAGCTCCGCAGGCAGCAAACAGGACAGTCCGTCAGTGCAGAGCACACGGTTGTATGTTTCATCACATTGGGTAAACTGCACCACCTTGTGAAACTTCTTCCAGTCACCGTCAAATACAAATTTCAGTGTTACAAATGCAATCTGGTCGGAGGCAATCACTTCACGTTCCAGAATCTCAATTTTCTGTCCCTTTACAAGAAATTTCAGCATCATTCCTTCACCTCTTTCCATGTTTTCGTGCTTGTGACATATTCCATGTATCCATCAAGGCACTGGATTTTTGAAAGCGGAGATTCAATATCAACTGCATGGCTGTCCCAGTTTGTATTTTTCTTCACAGCGTTCCAATCAGCAAGAGAACCCTCATAAGTGATTGTGGTCAAAGATTCACAGTAATTGAAACAGCCGCCCACAATTTCCTTGACGTTTCGGGTAAGCGTAAGGTTTTTTAGTTTTGTGCATCGTACAAACATTCTGTCACTAATGACTTTGCCGCCATATCTCACCGTTTCAAGATACTGACACTCACTGAATGCCATTGCACCTACGGTTACCACAGAGGACGGAACGGTTACGGACTTGATTGCCGTTCCTGCAAATGCGTTTACGCCAAGTTCCGTGACACGTTCCGGAATCTTCAGTTCCGTTAAGCCATTAAGACTCTGATGATAAATATATCCATCAATATGCGGCAGAAATGCAGCCTTTTTGATTGCTGTAAGCGTTGTCGGAAGTGATACTGTTTTTAAGTTATCACAATACTGAAAAAGTCGTTCACCAATGCCTGTCACGCCCTCTGAAACAATAACTGACTTGATATTGGAATTATTCTGAAACGGTGACGGATTGCTGTCGGTAGAATAATCGAATGTTGCCCCTGTGCCTTTGAGGAGCAGTCTGCCGTCCGAATAAAGTACAAAATCCACGCTTTGACCGCATTTTCCGATAGAAACCACATCGCCTGTCATCTCATCAATTTTCAGCGTTAACTCGTTTATCTTTGTTGTCAGCTGACCGACTGTGATGTTGTAATCTTTTATCTGCGTCTGAATTTCTGCAAGTTGTGAAAGCATATCTGTAACCTTGCATTTGCCAAGAATACAGCGGACATATCCGCAGAAATTATTGTTTTCTCTGTAATCTGTAATGCTGAGTTCTAATGTGCCTGCATCAAGTCTGATAATGCAAAGGGTGAGATATTTCTTGTAATCTGTATTCTGAAATCTCGGTATTGCAGGATTGGTGGCAGGTGTTCCGGCGAGAATTTCAAAGCTGACATTACGGACGTTTTCAGAAGTGTTGCAACAAATTCCAACCGCCATATATCTCGGCAGGGATTCGTCCACATAGCGAGATAAATCATAGGTGTATGCCGTATCCGAAATGAAATAATGCCCCTGAATCCAAGCCTTTCCGCTGCCTATCGTCAGCTTCAACTTGTTTACAGACAGTTTGAAACACTGCCCGAAGTTGTCCTGAATTCCGTCACAGATAATACTGCCGAGATAGTCGTTGAAATTCTCAGCAGTATATGTTCTGTCAAGATTTTTAGAATTGAAAAATCCGAATGAAAATGCCATGTTAAGCCTCCTTAAATGTCGGTGTTAAATTTCTGCCGTTGTGGTCAAAGCTCTCGATCATTCCGACAAGCTGTATTTTATTCTGTCTGATTCCAAACCTATGATGTTCTACGGTGACAAAATCGCCAACAAAATAGTCCACACCGTATTGAAACTGTGTGGACTGCACTGCGATCTGTGATTCTGATTTTGTTTTTGTGGGTACAAGATTCTGCTTGCCTTTCTCTTTTAGAAGTTCCGAATATTCTTCCTCAGATAATGGTTTTGTTTCGCCATTTTCCTGTTCTTCGTCCGAGATGTCTTTTGCATCAACATACACCTCATATCTGTCAAGCAGGGCAGGTTCAGAATTTGTAAAACAAGTGGTTCTTTTACGCTGTTCACCCTCGCCCTTTCCAAGAACATAGGCAAAATTTCTCTTGACGGAAGTGTCTGTAAAGTAGGTGAAAGACAGCAGATTGTTGTAGCTGTCGGAGAACACAATATGCGGATTTTCCTTCTGCAATATGCTTCTGTCTTCGCCCTGCAACAGGTCAAAAATCATCTCATACTGTTCCTCTGCAATCTTACTCAGACGAATGTTTGCCGTTCCGCCGATTTTTTTGCAAATGGTGTACACCCATTCCATCAAATTATCATAACTGACCTGCAATTTGGTTTCAGTATCCCAGCAAGCACCTTGAATTTTTCCAAGTTTCAAGCCCGGAATCAGCCTGTTTCCGCTTGCTAAAGCGTTGTTTTCTACAGCTTTCTGAACGATTGCACCGTAGGAAGTTTGTGATGTAAAATTTAATGTGGGATAGATGATTCTGCGTTCAAGTAAGCACATTAAAAATCTGCCCTTGATGATGAGATAATCTCCATCTTCTGCATCGGTTTCAAGTTCCACGGATTCAATCAGTCCGAAATGTTCCCTGTCATCATCACGTCCCACAATTCTGCCAGTCTGAAAAATTTCAATATTTCGGGGAGATGCAGCAATGTACACTTCAAAAGCACCGCATTTGTAATATTCAATATCCCATAAAAGCGAAGAAAAACTGTCGCAGACAGCCTCAAGTGAAATATTCAGTTTATCATTCAAGACAGTCATATTGTAAATTTCAATCTGCATTTTCACACCCCTAAGTACGCATTTCGGTGTATCAGGCGAACTTTGATGCGGTTCAGTCCCTCCGATGCCGTCACATAAAATTTGTTTTCGCCCGTTTTCAGATTCAGCCAGGTTGACCCGGAAACAAGGCGGTTGATGATGTTGGTCACAACGCCCTCACGCTCCAGAAGAACGGTTTTGTTGCCCGTTTTTGTAGTTATGGTGATAACATCTCCCTTTTGAATATCGCCTGAAATCTGCATATATTCGTCCGTCAGAGCGTTGTAAATAGTCGGATTTTTCGCAGGTCCTCCGCTGATTTCAAGGGTGAATCCGACCTCATCACCGCTGTTATTGATGGTCATCATATCCTGCGTATTATATGCACCAATCGGAAAAGGCTCATCATTGTCAGGACAGACAAAATGAAATGCACCTCTGACACGGGAATATTCTGCAATCTGCGTTTCAGTGGAGTACCAGTAAATATCGGGACAGAGAATGGAAATCTGCCCATTGGTCAGCTTTTCAAAATTCTCCACCTCGCAGGTTTCCACAATACCCTCAGCATACACAGAAATATTTTTTGTGGAGTAGTATATCTTGATGTAGCGTGACGGCTTGACCACACGATATAGTTCATGCCTGCGAAGTTCCACATCAAAGCCACGCATCTGAAAGGTAATGACGATGTTCCGCTTTTCGATGAATGCGTTATTCAGATAGCTGCCGTTCATTCCTGCATAATTTGAAGTGCTGATTGTTCCTGTTGGCGGATCAAGTCCTTTGATTTTGGAGAACATATATCGGTTTGCAGTTTTGGACAGGCCGATTTTTTGACCTGCTTCGTTTTCAAGAATTAAAGTGTAGAACAAAATTTCACCTGCTTTTCATTGACAAAAAGATGATAATATGATATAATACTTCAAAATTGAACTATTCAAAAAAGAACAGGAGGACATATGAACTTCAGTATTGAAATCCCCAGAAAAATTTCACTTGCATACAGTAAAGTGTGTAAGCCACTTTGTAAAGAACTGGGTTTGTCGCAAACTGCATTTGATATTCTGATGTTTCTTGGAAATAATCCGAAATACAAAAATGCAAGAGATATTGTAGAGATACGCCATATCAAAGCAAATCTGGTATCGGTAAATGTTGAACGTCTGGTTCAGGAAGGCTATTTGACAAGACAGGCTGTAGAAGGTGACAGGCGTAAAACAGAATTACTGTGTACAAAGAAAGCCAAACCAATCATAGAACGAGGTCAGCAATTGCAAAAAATGTTTTTTGAAAAGCTGTTTGTCCATATTGATGATAATATGAGGAAAGCTTTTGAAGAAGTTATGCAGGTTATCAGTAAAAATTCAGATGAAATTTTGGAGGAAAAAGAATAATGGAAACAATAATGACTATTCTGGTTACATTTTTTGCAGGTATGGGTGCAGGACTTGGAACAGGATTTGCAGGAATGAGTGCTGCCGCCGTTATCAGTCCGATGTTGATTACTTTTTTAGGTATTGACCCTTATATGGCAGTCGGTATTGCACTTTCTTCTGATGTGTTGGCAAGTGCAGTTTCCGCCTATACTTATCATAAAAATAAGAATCTGGACATTAAAAACGGATTAATTATGATGCCAAGTGTGCTTGTTTTTACAGTTGTCGGAAGCTATGTGGCAAGTACTCTGCCATCCGCAACAATGGGCGGTTTCTCGGTATTTATGACGTTTCTGCTTGGAATAAAATTTATTGTTCGTCCTGTTATGAACACTAAAGAATCTATGGCGGAAACATCAGCGAAAAAACGTGCTATACAGTCCATTATCTGTGGAATTATTATTGGTTTTATTTGCGGATTTGTTGGTGCAGGGGGCGGAATGATGATGCTTCTGATTCTGACCAGCGTTATGGGATATGAATTAAAAACCGCTGTAGGCACAAGTGTATTTATTATGACTTTTACCGCATTGACGGGTGCTGTATCGCATTTTACAATTGGCGGAACACCGGATATTCTGACATGGGTATTGTGCATTGTGTTTACGCTGATATGGGCAAGAATTGCGGCAGTATTTGCAAATAAGGCAAAGCCAAAAACATTAAGTCGTGCTACAGGTATTATTCTTGTGGTGCTTGGTGTCGTTATTATGGGATTTCGATTTCTGCACTAACTTTTAAATATCCACCGCATTCCTCGTCTGCCTATAAATCTCCAGCCGTGACAGTGCTTTCGGACTATTGTTGGTCTGATTTACTGTGCGGCTGTTGTCATTATAGTAGTTATTTACCACTGAGCCGTTTGCATCACGGCTCAAAACCGCTCATTGACTTTTGAGAGTGGAATGTGATATAATTGGGTATATGCTGTAGGGCGTGACAGCCCTATAAATCGGAATTTTACGCATTATTTTATAAAAAAGTATTGACTGTAAACCTTGTTTATAGCTTACGGTTATTCAATTAAGGGCACCTCTAAAAACTCGTTTGATTAAGGAAAAATCAGATATGTGCAGCAGCTGCAAGGAAACCTTCCGAAAGCGTGCTGTCGCACTATGAGGGAGGTTGACACAGCAGATGCCGTGCATAG
>JALCDN010000038.1 GCA_022641595.1 Ruminococcus sp.
AGTTTTAATGGTATATGAAGTGACGACGCCGTTCATAGAAACGATAGCGACATCAGTAGTACCGCCGCCGATATCTACAACCATATGACCTCTTGCCTTTGTAATGTTGACGCCTGCACCTATCATAGCGGCAATCGGAGCCTGAATGAGGTAAACCTGACGTGAGCCAACGCTTTTTGCTGCATCGACAACAGCTCTGCTTTCGACATCGGTAATGAAAGATGGAATGCAGATAATAATTCTTGGTTTGACGAGCTGATGACCTGAGACCTTTAGAATAAATTCTCTTATCATACTGTGAGCGAGGTCATCGTCTGAGATAACGCCCTCATTGATTGGACGAACAACGGCGATGTAGTCGGGATTTTTGCCTATCATATCGTAAGCCTCTGCACCAACGGCGAGAACGCATTCGGTTCTTGTGTTATAAGCGATGACAGACGGTTCGCTCAGTACGACGCCCTTCTTGTCCATAGTGATAACGATATTTGACGTACCGAGATCTATTCCGATGTCTGCAACTGACATAAAAAATACCTCATTTCATTAGAATATATTTTGCGTATTAAAATTCTGTACAGTATTATCTGCACCGTCACCCTGAAGCATTTGTCTCAAGCAGGTATAGCGTCTTGTGCGGCGGTTGTTGTCGACCATGCTGTAAATTTTCTCTTGTGAGCCGATGAGAATCAGGAGTTTTTTAGCACGGGTAACTGCAGTATAGAGGAGGTTCCTATAGTAAAGCTTTTCGAATCCGCCCATAATTGGCATAATAACTGCTTCAAATTCGCAGCCTTGGCTTTTGTGGACGGTGATAGCGTAAGCGAGCTCAACCTGAGCCATAAGTTCAAAGGAGTAGACAGTGTTTCTGCCGTCGAAGTCAAGGCAGACTTCTGAGGCAGACTTGTTGATAGCAGTAATTCGACCGATATCGCCGTTGAAGATACCCGTACCCTGTTCGTCGCCTTTGTGCCAGACGATATCGTAGTTATTTTTGGTCTGCATAATTTTGTCGCCGAGGCGGAAAGTGAACAGAGGGCTTTTTGTTTCGGGTTTCATTGGGGAGGGAGGGTTAATTTCGTTCTGAAGGACTTTGTTAAGCTCGACCGAACCGAGAGTGCCTTTTCTTGACGGAGTAAGTATCTGAATATCGTCGAAAGATGAGTATTTATAGGCTTTAGGAAGACGAGTCTTAGCGAGGTCGACAATAAGGCGGACAGCGTCGTTGTAGTCATTTCTTTTAAAGAAGAAGAAATCGTTGCTTTTCTGAGATAGGTCAGGGTATTCGCCGGCGACTATTTTGTGGGCGTTGGTGACGATGCAGCTTTTTTTAGCTTGTCTGAAGATTTCTTTAAGTTCGATAACCGGAATGAGACCGCTGTCGATGATATCTTTTAGGAGGTTGCCGGCACCGACGGACGGAAGCTGGTCGCTGTCGCCGACGAGAATGATTTTGCAGCCGATTCTTACTGCCCGCAGAAGGCTTTCAAACAGAAGAACATCGACCATAGACATTTCGTCAACGACGATAACATCGCATTTAAGAGGGTTTGATTCATTATGTTTGAATTTGAGTCTGCCAGAGTTGTCGAATTCGACTTCAAGTAGTCTGTGAATAGTTTTTGCCTCATAGCCTGTCAGGTCTGACATACGTTTAGCGGCACGACCTGTAGGAGCGGCGAGAAGAACATTGAAGCCTTTTTTTTCAAAGATAGAGATAATAGCGTTAAGCGTGGTAGTTTTACCTGTACCCGGACCGCCGGTAAGAATCATCAGACCTTTTGATACAGCGGAAGTGATAGCGTCACGCTGGAGGGTTTCGTACTTTATGCCGTTTTTAGTTTCCTCGTCATCAATAAGTGCATTGCAGTCGTAATCGTGAGGGGAAGTAAAGTCATGCAGGACTTTTATTCTGTCGGCTATAAAGTTTTCGGCGTAGAAATAGTCTGGCAGGAAAATGTATTCACGTTCGTTTTTAATAAATTGGCAAAGCTCGTTGTCATCGAGAGCGTCATTGAAAGCGGAGTAAAAATCCTTTTCGGTGATACCGAGTATGGCTTTTGATTTTTCCTCAAGCTTATCGAGTGGTAGACAGGTGTGACCGCCTGAAGCGTTAATGCTGAGCAGATATTGTATGCCGGCGATAATTCGTTTAGGGGAATTATTTTCGATTTGGTGTTCACGGGCGATGGAGTCGGCTTTTGGAAAATCGAGTTCTATGGAGTCGCCGCAAAGCAGGTAAGGGTTTGATTTAATCATATCGAAAGCGCCGTCGCCGAATTTACGGTAAGCGAGCATAGCGAAGCGTGATTTAACACCATACTGAGACAGGTAAGACATAATACATCTCAGAGAGAACAATTTTTTAGTTTCGGCGGCAATTTCCTCGCATTTTTTTTCGGAAATACCCTTTACCTGAGAGAGTTTAATGGGTTGGTGTTCCATAATTTCGAGGGTTTTGTCGCCGAAGACGTCAACGATTCTTTTAGCGAGAGAAGGGCCGATGCCGTGAATAGCGCCTGCTGAGAGATATTTTTCGATATTGATGACATTATCCGGTAGTTTTCTTTCGCAGTATTCGGCGTGAAACTGGGTGCCGAATTTCTGGTGAGTGATATAGTAGCCTTCAAGGATAAGACCCTCACCGTCTTCAACGTCGCCGAGTTCGCCGACAACAGTAATAAGTTCGCCGCCTGCATCGAGTTCGAGAACGATGTAGCCGTTGGAATCATTTTTAAAGAGAACGTTTTCGACAGTTCCCTCAATGTGAAGAGTTTTCTGCTCCATTAGAGACTTCCTTTATAAAAAGCATAAAAATATGCGTAATGACAGTAAATGAGGATAAGTGATGCGATTGAGATAACGCAACATTAATCAATACTATTATACTATATCTTCACACTGATTGCAAATATTTCGGACAATTTTTTTTCGAGTGCAGAGTAAGGAATAATGTGGGCATTTGAGTTGCCTGCACAGAAGTCCTGAATTATGCGTGACTGTTTGTCATCAGCACCATAGTCTACAAGGAGGATAGTGCAGTCTGGAGGAAAATCGGAATATTTAAGATAGTATTTAATTTCTGAGAGTTTTTCTTTCAAAGAGCCGTCCTGTGGCAGTATGGGGATAACGAGGGCGAAGTCTCTGAGGTTGTTTTTTTCCGGGTGACCAAAAAATAGGCAGAATCCCTCGATAGCGGCGATAATCAGGAGAACGGCAACTGAAACGATAACTATACTGTTCATAAAGCACCTCCATAAAAGTTAAAAGCTGATATTGCACAGAAATCTGAGTACAGACAGATTCTTATATAGTATGAAGCGAATGGATAAAGTGTGCAGGAAACAGTGCTGTTAGTTCTAAATTTGCTGTTCGGAAATATTATATAATGGTACTTCTAAAAATTTCTTTTGAGAAAAAGCAGCTATGCACGGTATCTACTGTGTCCGCTTCTCTGGGAGTGCGACAGCACGCTTTTGGAAGATTTTCTTGTAGCTATCGCACCTATCTGCTTTTCCTTAATCAAACGAGTTTTTAGAAGCACCCATAACAGAGGCAGGTTATGAACTGAAATCATAGCTACGGAGGAAAAGTATGATAATAAAGAGCAAAATCATCAGGGACACTGTTTTTCTTACAATAATGCAGCTGATTCTGGATTCGTCGGCACTTCTTCTTAACATATTTATTACACAGCGACTTGGAGCACCTGCTATAGGCATATTATCATTGACCGGTTCATTTCTTGTGCTTGCCGGAATGTTGTCAAATGGAAATGCCTTTTTGTGTATGAGCAGGCTTGTGTCGGAGGAGATAGGCAAAAAGAGTGGAAATCCGGATAAAATACTTGGCTATGCAGTAGCGTTTTGTGCAATTCTGAGTGGTGTTGTAGGAATTTTTCTTGTAGGGACGGCAGATTGGCTGAGCGTAAAGTTTTTCAAAAGTGATATGATGGCAGCTCCTGTAAAGCTTATGGCATATGCATTGCCGATAGGTGCATTTTGTGCGGTATTGCGAGGATATTTCAATGCGTTCAGGAGAGTTGGAGTTACAGCGGTTTCCGACCTGATAGATTTTGCGGTAAAATCGGCAGTGATAGTAATTTCAACGCTTACGGCAAAGTCGTTTGATGATGGTGCAGTTTGTATGATAATGGTGCGAGGTATAATATGTGGGAATATAGCGTCAGTAATATTTCTGACTGTAAATTTTGTTACTAAGAAAGAAAAATATAGAAGTAAAGCATCGGTTTCGTTTGGAAAGTACATATCGTTTGCATTTCCGATAATGTTTGGAAGTTGTCTTACATCAGCACTGAGCAGCACAAATGATGCACTTATTCCGATTACGCTGAAGCAGTATGGCGATTCTGTAACCGAAGCTCTTAGTAGGTTTGGAATATTTGAGGCAATAGTCATACCGACGTTATTTTTTCCGTATATAATAATGTGTTCACTTTCAGGAATTGTGGTATCGGAAGCTGCAAGAGCGGCAGCTGCAAAGGATTCTGAGAGTATAAAGCGAATGGCAAAGAAACTGATAGAAAAGACACTTGTATTTTCGATTTTTGCAGCAGCAGTTCTTATGAAATT
This sequence comes from Ruminococcus sp., assembly GCA_022641595.1. Lineage (GTDB taxonomy): Bacteria > Bacillota > Clostridia > Oscillospirales > Ruminococcaceae > Ruminococcus. Next base: position 4,593 of record JALCDN010000038.1, read on the forward strand.
TGGCGGTCAGATAGGGGTTATGATGGACGGAGGAGAGCTTGCGGGACATATGATAACCGTAATAGCTCCGGTAGTACCGTTTATTTACCTTGAAATAGTTCTGGAAGCACTTATAAAAGGAATGGGAATGCAGGGATTTTCATCGCTTAATTATTTTGCGGAGTATGCTGTAAGAATTTCAACGGTGCTTATATTAGTACCGAAAATAGGATTTTACGGGATAGTGGCGTCATATTATGCAAGCAATGTTATCGGCAATACCGGACGGCTTGTAAAGGTAATCAGGTGTACTCACCCGAAAATAAGCATAATGAAGTCGCTCATATTGCCGATACTGTATTGTTTTTTAACGATGAGCTTTACCGAACTTCTATTGAGGATTATGCGGCTTGGTAACGAAAGTGTAATAAGTGCAATTTTGTTTACAGCTATATGGTCAGCAGGCTATTTATTTATGCTAAGCGGCTTTACAAGGAGAAAATCTGATTTGAAGCAAATGTTAAAACATATGCCAAATGTACAAAATAGCTAAATATTACATCTGATTATATTGTAAAATGTAGAAAATCAAAAAAATAGTTGAAAAATAAATGGAAATCTGTTACAATAATTAACATGAGAACTGAACTTGGTTAATTTAAAACAGAAGGAGAAATTTTCATGAAAACATTTTGTACTGATAAAATAAGAAATATTGCTGTAGCAGGTCATAACGGTTCAGGTAAAACTGCACTTACAGAAGCATTGCTTTATAAGGCAGGTGCGTGCGAAAGACTCGGCAGAACTGCCGACGGGACATCAGTATGCGACTTTGATGCCGAAGAAATAAAGCGTGGAATTTCAATAAATACCGCTTTGGCAAGCGTTGAATATAATGATTATAAATTTAATATACTTGATACGCCGGGACTATTCGACTTTGCAGCCGAAATGTGCGAAGGAATAAAGGCTGCTGATACCGTTGTGATAACTGTTTCAGCAAAGTCCGGCGTAAAGGTAGGTACGAAAAAAGCATACGATGAAGCAGTAAACGAGGGTAAATCCAAAATGTTTGCCGTAACGAAGATTGACGATAAGGATGCAAACTTCTATAATGTGCTGACAGAACTGAAAACTGTTTTCGGACCAACAGTATGTCCTGTTGTAGTACCTGTCCTGAAAAATTCAGAGATAATAGCTTATGTAAATCTTATTGAAATGAAAGCATATAAATATGATGCTGACGGCACAGCAGTTGAAATACCGATTCCGGACGGAAATATTTCTGAAAAAATGGACTACAGACTTGACGGCCTTATAGCCGAAATAAGCGAGGCTGTTGCCGAAACTTCAGAAGAACGAATGGAAAAGTTCTTTGATGGTGGTAAGTTTACTCAGAAAGAGCTTATTGAAGGCATTCACGACGGTATGAACAGAGGCATAATTACACCTGTTGTATGTACGTCAGCAGTGAATTTTGCAGGAATTGATATGATTATGAAAGAGTTTGAGCTGCTTCTTCCGTCTCCTGCTGAGGTTTATCCGACTGAAGCCTATACTCCGGCAAAGGAAGTTGTCGAAATCAAATGCGACTCATTAGCACCTTTGACTGCATTCGTGTTCAAGACGGTAGCAGATCCGTTCGTTGGAAAAATGTCATTTATAAGAGTTATGTCAGGTACATTGTCGGCAAACTCAGAGGTTATAAATGCGACATCAGATTCACCGGAAAAAATCGGAAAACTATATACACTTTGCGGTAAAAAGCAGACTGAGGTTCAGTCCGCACAAGCAGGCGATATAGTTGTTGCTTCAAAAATAAATGCAAATACGTCTGATACGCTTTGTACGACAGCCAAACTTATTGAATTTGGAAAGATAGAGTTTCCTAAGCCTTGCTATTCAATGACAGTAAAGGCTAAGTCGCAAGGCGATGAGGCTAAGATTTCGGCAGGAATACAGCGTATTCTCGAAGAAGATCCGACACTTCGCTATACTCAGGACGAAAACACCAAAGAGCAGATTTTAAGCGGCCTTGGCGAGCAGCACCTTGATGTTGCGGCATCGAAGCTTAAAAATAAATTCGGAGCAGAAATAGTTCTTAGCGTTCCAAAAATCGCCTACAGAGAGACAATACGCAAAAAAGTCAAGGTTGAGGGCAAGCATAAGAAGCAGTCAGGCGGTCACGGTCAGTATGGTCATGTTTGGATTGAATTTGAACCATGCGTAAGCGATACGCTTGTCTTTGAGGAGCGTGTTTTCGGCGGAGCAGTTCCGAAAAACTTCTTTCCTGCTGTCCAGAAAGGACTTGAGGATTGCGTAAAAAAAGGTGTACTTGCAGGCTGCCCTGTAGTAGGACTTAAAGCAATACTTGTTGACGGTTCATATCACCCTGTTGATTCGTCCGAAATGGCTTTCAAGATGGCAGCTTCAATTGCTTATAAAGAGGGACTGCGTACAGCCGATCCTATAATGCTTGAACCTATTGCAGAACTTAAAGTTACTGCTCCCGACGAGAATACCGGTGATATAATGGGTGAACTTAATAAACGCCGTGGCAGAGTTCTTGGAATGGAGCCTGTCGGAAAAGGAAATACGTTGATTCAGGCAGAAGTTCCTATGCGTGAAATGCACGATTTTGCAATGTATCTTAGACAGACAACTCGTGGTATCGGAAGCTTTGACCTCGAATTTGTACGTTATGAACAGCTCCCTGCAAATCTTCTTTCTGAGGTTATTGCCGCTGTAAGTGCGGAAGCGTAAAATCTCTTTATAATAGTATAAATGCTGACGTGTCACTTGAATGATGCGTCAGCGTTTATTTTTATGACTGCTCAAAATTTCTGAAGAAAGCAAAAAACTTCGGATTCATTGAATAACGAATCCGAAGCTAAAATTGTGGAAATAAAAAAACTCCCATACAAAGTACAGGAGTTTGGTGAGACATGAGGGATTTGAACCCTCGACCCTACGCTTAAAAGGCGTATGCTCTGCCAGCTGAGCTAATGTCTCAACAACATAATCTATTATAGCAGAACCATATGAAAATGTCAATAGCTTTTTTGGAATATTTTAAAATATGACATTTTAAATAAAAAAATATTAAAATATGAGAAAAATAAGTGACATTAAACGTTTTTTTCAGAAACAGTTGACTTTTTTGAATTAGCATGGTAGAATAAACATATTGTTGAATGTGCTTGTAGCTCAGCTGGATAGAGTGACTGGCTACGAACCAGTAGGTCGGGGGTTCGAATCCCTTCAGGCACACCAATCGATATCTCGTGGCTTTTAAGTTGCGAGATATATTTATTTATGGACTTTTTTGCAAATTTTAACAATTCAATATCCGGAGGGAATTATGAGAAACAGAGAAGAACGTTGCCTTAATGTCATGATAAAAAATGATGATGATAAAAATGATGTCGTAATCAGTTTTTCAACTATTTTAAAGAACCTTAAAAGATTCCTTGCTGTATGGGTCGTACTTGCTATTCTATTTTTTATTATAGCATTCACTTTTACTGCAATATCTGCAAAAAGCAAATATCAGTCCCTCACTGCTTTGGTAAGCTTTACATACGATGGCATCGAAAAAGGTAATGATCCAAATGGCAATACTTTTGATGTAAACACCATGAAAAATCCTACCGTTATTCAAAGTGCTCTTACAAAGCTTAATCTCCCAAGCAAAGATGTGGAATTAATACGTGAAAATATTTCGATTGACGGTATTATACCAAAAGATGCAATTGATAAGATAACAACTTATAAAAGCGTTTACGGATCGGCTCAGTCAGGTGCACTTCAGGCTGCTCAGGCAATGCTTGATGTAAAGTATTATCCGACACAGTTCAAAATTTACTTCAACTATGCAGGCACTGGACTAAGCAATACCAAGGCGGTTCAACTGTTTAATACTATCTTATCATGCTATCATGATTATTTTTTCAAGACATATGGATATAATGAAGCTCTTGGAAGTGCGGCAACTGCTCTCAACTATAAGGATTATGATTATGCTGAAGCTGTAGACGTATTCGACACAACACTCGATACTGTGAAAGGATATGTAAGCAAACTTTCAAGTGAAGATACAACTCGTTTCCGCTCTTCTGTAACAGGCTTTACATTTGCAGACCTTAAAGAAGCAATTGATTCTCTGAAATCTATGGATCTTGATATTCTTTCTTCTTATGTTACCGTAAATAACGTAACTAAGGATAAAGACTCACTTATTTCTTATTATCAGTATAGAATAGATGCACTTACTCGTCAGAAAGCGGTTGCTCAGGATAACCTTAACGCAATTAATGACTCAATCAAAAATTATCAGAAAGACACAGTTATGATTTTCGGTAACGGAACTGATAATACTGATACAAAGTACACGCAGGCTTCTGAAGAATATGATAACCTTATCAAACAGAAAAATGATATGCAGAATACTCTTTCTACAAATACTCAGCAGATAAATTTCTACAATCAAAGAATTGCTGCACTAAGCGGAAAACCTGCAAGTGACGATGCTAAGGTTAAAAGGGTTGAGGACGATCTCGCAAAGCTCAATACAAAGGTAAATAAACTGCTTGATGATGTAAATAAGACTTCAGATGAATATTACGAAAACGTTTACCTTGTAGATGCTTATAATATACTCGTTCCGGCAAGTTCAAGTAAAGTCAATGTAATATCAGCAATTATAAATGAAGCCAAAATTCCGACTATCGTTTTAGAAGGCTTACTGCTTATTGTTTATATTGCAGTTGTATTTGTACGTTCTATGACATCAGGTAAAAATGAAAAGCTTGCTGTCAATGAGTCAGATGAAGATGAAAAAAATGACACCGTAAACGAAAAACAGGATAACAGCGAAGATGCTGAAAAGAAAAACAAGAAGTAAAAGCTGACATATAGTATATACCGCACTTTGATTCAAGGTGCGGTTTTTTATTGACTTGATTTTGTAGAAATAGTATAATAAGAGATACCGAGACCCCGAGGCGTAACTGTATAAATTATACAGTGCGACTTTGAAATACACATTTCATAACAAATAATTGCCTGACGGCAGAATGGAGCTTAAATTATGGGACTCAATGATACACCAAGTGCTAACAGAATACATATCGCTTTTTTCGGAAAACGAAACGCAGGCAAGTCAAGCCTTGTGAACGCTGTAACGAATCAGGAAATCTCTATAGTATCGGATACAAAGGGAACAACGACTGACCCGGTATACAAGTCGCTCGAGCTGCTTCCACTCGGACCGGTAATGATAATTGATACTCCCGGATATGATGATGAGGGAAGTCTCGGTCAGCTTCGTGTGAATAAAACAAAACAGGTGCTTAATAAATCAGATATCGCAGTGCTTGTAACGGATTCTGTTAATTCTGAGGACTACTGTGAATGTGAAAATGAACTGCTCGGACTTTTTACAAAGAAGGAAATACCATATTGTATTGTCCACAATAAGTCTGACTTGTTTGAATCTGTACCATCTGCTAAGGAAAACGAAATATATGTAAGTGCAATGAATAAAACAGGAATATATGAGCTGAAAGAAATGATTGCGCATATTGTGAAAACGGACGATATGAAGCTTAAAATAGTAGGAGACCTTATATCACCGTCTGATTTTGTGGTACTTGTCACGCCTATTGATGAGTCAGCACCTAAAGGCCGTCTTATTCTTCCGCAGCAGCAGACAATAAGGGACGTCCTTGAGGCAAATGCAACGGCAATCGTAGTTAGGGAAACAGAACTTCGTGGAACTCTGGAAAACCTGAAAAAGAAGCCGTCACTTGTGATAACCGACAGTCAGGCTTTTGCAAAGGTGTCAGCAGATACGCCAGATGATATTCTGCTTACATCGTTTTCAATACTTATGGCACGCTATAAGGGCTTTCTTGATACAGCAGTCAATGGCGTTACCGCAATGGACGAACTGAAAGACGGTGATACAGTGCTTATTTCCGAGGGCTGTTCACATCACAGACAATGTGCTGATATCGGAACAGTTAAGCTGCCAAGATGGATAAAGAATTATACTCACAAAGACATAAAATTTGAATTTTCAAGTGGAACTGAATTTCCTGAAGAATTAGGGAAATATTCACTTATAATTCATTGCGGAGGCTGTATGTTGACTGAGCGTGAGGTCAGATACAGAATGAAATGTGCTGTAGACCAGAATGTTCCGATTACAAATTATGGAATTACCATTGCGTTTATTCACGGAATACTCAAGAGAAGCCTTGAAATTTTCCCATACCTTGCAAATGAAATAAAGGAATGAACTGAAGTTCAAAGATAATGTTATATTAGTTAACTTAGCACTCTCACCACGAGAGTGCTAAGTTTCTTTATTCTATCACAAAACTATAATAATTTCATCAAAAACGGACAGTATTATATAAGCATCAAATGAAAGAGGTGATACCAATGGAAAAGTAAAAGCACATTGTTAAGTAAAAACGAACAGAGAAATTAAAATCTCAAACAATTGTTTTAGTCAGGAGGAATTATTATGTATGGACTTACACCTTTTGAAAAAAATGAATTTAACCCGTTTGCTTTATTTAACACCTTTGAGAAGAACTTCTTTGGAGATTCAATGCCGGTGAATATGTGCAGAACAGATATCCGTGACGATGGCAGCAAGTATATTATGGAAGCCGAACTTCCGGGCTTTGACAAGGAAGATATAAATCTTGACATCAACGGAACAAACCTTGTTTTGTCAGCTGAACACAAGAATGAAACCGAGCATAAAGATGAAGACGGCAAATATATCCGCAAAGAAAGATCGTACGGCTCATACAGGAGAAGCTTTGATATCTCCGGAATTGATGCCGATAAAATAGATGCAGAGTATAAAAATGGTGTTCTTACGATTGCACTTCCAAAAAAAGCAATTGAAGAAAAGTCGGTTAAGAAACTGCAAATCAAATAATAAAACGGGATGACGAAAGTCATCCCGTTTTTTAGTATAAATATTATATTTACATTAAAAAAATCATAGTTTCCAATTATCACAAAGCTGATTGATTTTGTCAGCGAGTTCACGCAGGTCTTTGTTTGTTCTACCGCTGCTGAGTCTGATAAGTTCGTTAAGCCTGTCAGTAGCAAACATAAGCTCATTATAGCATACAGAGCTTGTAATGTGTTTCTTCTCCGGAAGCGGCTTTGCGGCGGCATCAATAGTGATTTCGCCTGAAATGAGGTCAAATTCTGCGCCACTGTAAGGAGCATATGTGTTAAGAGAGAAATCATTTTTGAGCTTTGCTGCAAGAGCGTCAGCAGCCTGAGCGTCCCCGTGGTTTACGAAGACCATTTTAGGAGTTTTAAATGCAGTTATCCATTCGATAAGACCGTTCATATCAGCGTGACCGCTTATGCCGGGAAGCTTTTTGATTTCGGCGGCAACGCAGACTGTTTCGCCGAAGAGCTTGACTTTTTTAGCACCCTCAAGCAGACTTCTGCCGAGAGTATTTGCGGATTGATAACCGACAAAGAGAATGGTATTTTCTTTTTTCCAGAGGTTATGTTTTAAGTGATGCTTGATACGACCTGCATCGCACATACCGCTTGCGGAGATTATGACCTTAGGTCTTGTATCCTCATTAATAAGTCTGGAATCATCGCTTGAAACCGAAGTAATGAGACCTTCAAAGCCGATAGGGTTGATGCCTTTTCTTACAAAGCTCAGAGCTTCCTCGTCATAGCAGCTTTCACGGTTATTAATGAAGATGTTAGTAGCTTCAATAGCGAGGGGACTGTCGACATAAACAGGGAAGTCGGCATGATTTGTGATAAGGTTATCGGCCTTTATCTGTCTTATGAAGTAGAGCATTTCCTGAGTTCTGCCGACGGCAAAAGATGGTATGATGACACTGCCTCCACGGTCGAAAGTTTTCTGAAGTATATCTGCAAGAGCGGTAACATAGTCAGCAGGCTTGTCGTGGATACGGGTACCATAAGTTGATTCCATAACGACGTAATCGGCATCGGAGATATGCTGAGGGTTGCGGATAAGGGGTTGATTTTTGTTGCCGATATCACCTGAGAAGACAATTTTTCTTGACTGACCGTCTTCAGTAAGCCATATTTCTATGCTTGAGGAGCCGAGCAGATGACCTGCATCGATAAATCTAATACTGATTCCATCGCAGATGGGGACGATTTCGTCGTATTTATGCGGAACAAAAAGTTCTACAGCACCTATAGCGTCGTCCATAGTATAGAGCGGAGTAAACTCCTTATCGCCGCTTCTCTGACCTTTACGGTTACGCCATTCGGCTTCAAATTCCTGAATGTGAGCGCTGTCACGGAGCATAACGTCGCAAAGGTTTGCGGTAGCAGTTGTTGAGTGAATCTGACCGGAGAAGCCGCCTGCGAAAAGTAGTGGGAGAAGACCGGAATGGTCGATATGAGCGTGAGTGAGAAGGACAAAATCTATTTCAGAGGGAGAGACCGGAATCTGAACGTTTTCAAAGTAATCCTCACCTTGTTCCATACCGAAATCGACGAGAAATTTTTTATTGCAGGCTTCGATGTAAGTGCAGCTGCCGGTAACCTCATGAGTTGCACCGATAAAAGTAATACGCATAAGCAGCGCCTCCTTATTAATAATTTATTTTAGTATATCACAAACCGATTAGTTTGTCTACACTTTTTTAAAAAAATTTATACAATATTTACAGTCAAAATGAAGAATGAAGTAGTATTTTGTTATATTAGTATAAGTAAATAATAAAACTGTGTAACTTTTTGTTGAAAACACCGTTGACAAAAATGTGGGATAATTGTATACTTATAAGGATATGTATTTTATTTGATATAATGATAAATATTTTCATTAAAATTGTTATACGAGGTAAGTTGAATTATGGACATTATTATTGTTGGCTGTGGCAAAGTAGGCACTGCTTTGGCACAGACACTGAGCGAAGAAAAACATAGTGTAACCGTCATTGATATGGATGAGGGACTTGTAAATCAAGTCGTGAACGACTATGACGTAAGAGGATTCGTTGGCAATTGCCTGTCCACAAGTATGCTTGACGAAGCAGATGTTGCTAAGACTAATATTTTTATTTCAACAACAGATTCAGACGAGTTGAATATACTGTCGTGCCTAATTGCAAGAAAAATGGGTGCAAGACACAGCGTTGCACGAGTCAGAAATCCTGAATACAGAAACCAGCTTGTTTTTATGCGTGAGGAGCTTGGAATCAGTATGATGGTAAATCCTGATTACATTGCCGCTAACGAAATTGCCAATATACTGAGATATCCGACAGCAATAAAAATAGAATCATTTGGTAAGGGACGTGTCGACCTTGCCGAGCTTAAAATTACAGAGGACAGTATACTTGCAAATAAAACACTTGTAGATGTTTCAAAAAAGCTCAAGCTTGATGTACTTGTGTGTGCTGTTCAGCACGGCGAAGAAATTTTTATTCCAAGCGGAAGCTATGTTCTTAAAGTTGGGGATAAAATACATCTGACAGCATCACACAGTCAGCTTGTAAAATTTTTCCGTGCAATAAGCGATACTTACCGTATCAAAAGCGTTAAGTCAGCAATGCTTATAGGCGGCGGAAGAATCGCATATCATCTTGCCTCACAGTTGCGTGAAATAGGAATTACTGTAAAAATAATCGAGCAGAACGAGGAACGCTGTAAGGAGCTTAGTAAAACACTTGATAATGTAAAGATTTCCTGCGGAGACGGAACAGACCAGAGCGTACTTGAGGAGGAGGGAATTGCCGATGCCGATGCCGTTGTTACCCTTACAGGTATTGATGAAGAAAATATTATTCTCTCTCTTTATGCACAGAAAATAGGAACAAAAAAGGTTGTGACTAAAGTGAACCGCTTGTCACTTCTTCAGTTTTCAGATAATTTCGGACTGGACAGCATAGTTTCACCAAAGTCTATCACGGTAAGTATGATACTGCAATATGTAAGAGGTAAGCAAAATTCAGGCGGAAGTGGTGTAATAACACTTTACAGACTCGCAAACGACAGGCTTGAAGCACTTGAGTTTGTAATAAGAAAACGTGGAAGCTACGTTGATGTCCCTCTAAAGGATATGCAGCTAAGAAACGACGTGATTATAGCAAGTATTATAAGAGAAAATAAGCTTATTGTTCCAAGGGGTGATGACTGTATAAAAATGAATGATAACGTAATCGTTATAACTTCAAGCAAAGGACTTCATGATATAAACGAAATTTTTAATTGATAGTGGGGAAAATTTGATTTTAAAATGAACAAAAAAATGATTTTATTCATAGTCGGTCAGATTATGAAAGCAGAGGGCGGACTTATGATTCTGCCAATGCTTGTGGGATATTATTACAAGGAATACCATGTGAATACATCATTTGGCATTCCAATTCTTGTTTTGCTTTCGGTAGGATTTATTTTAACATTTAAAAAGCCGAAAAATAATGCGGTTTTTGCAAAGGAAGGCTTCGTAAGCGTTGCTCTTGCATGGATTGTAATGTCGATTTTCGGAGCTATGCCGTTTTATATATCAGGCGATATACCGTCGGTTGCAGATTGCATATTTGAGACCGTTTCAGGATTTACAACAACAGGTGCAACTATATGCACACACGTTGAAGATATGACAAAATCATGCCTTTTCTGGAGAAGCTTTACGCATTGGATAGGAGGTATGGGGGTACTTGTATTTGTTCTTGCAATACTTTCTAACAATGATTCAAGAACTATGCATATGATGCGTGCAGAATGTCCTGGTCCAAAAGTCGGAAAACTTGTATCAAAATCGACTTATACGGCAAGAATATTATATGCTATGTATTTTGTACTCACGGTAATTGAAATCATTCTGCTGCTTTGTGGCGGAATGCCACTGTTCGACAGCCTTATAAACGCATTCGGTACGGCGGGTACAGGCGGTTTTGCTTCACATAGTGAAAGCATAGCATTTTATCACAGCACATACGTTGATATGGTAATCGGAATTTTTATGCTTCTTTTCGGAATGAATTTCAACGTGTTTTATTATTTGCTGGTGAGAAAATTCGCACTTGCCTTCAAAAATGAAGAACTGAGGGTTTATCTTGGTATTGCAGCATTTTCGACAATCGCTATTGCGGCAAATATATACAAGATGTATGGCAGCGTTGCAAGGTCACTGAGATTTTCTTTCTTTCAGGTTTCGTCAATAATGACATCTACCGGTTTTGCAACAGCCGATTTTACAAAGTGGCCGACGTTTTCTCAGACGCTTTTGCTTACACTTATGCTTGTCGGAGCGTGTGCAGGTTCAACAGGCGGCGGTGTAAAGGTTTATCGTGCTATTATACTATTTAAATCAGGAATAAAGGAAATACGCTACGTTATGAACCCACGTTCGGTAATAACAGTAAAAATGGACGGAAAACCGGTAGAACCGGAAGTTACTAAGGGTGTTATGTCATATACGGCGATATGTATTTTCATTATGATAATTTCGCTGCTCGCACTTACGTTTGACCAGTATTCCATAGAGGAAACGGCTTCTGCAGTAATCACCTGCATAAATAACATAGGTCCTGGAATCGGCAGACTTGGCCCATGCGGAAGCTTTGCAGGATTCACAGATATTTCAAAATACATACTTTCACTCGATATGCTCATATGACGACTTGAAATATACCCTGTTGCACTGCTTTTCACAATATTTAAAAGATAAGCAGCAACTATATATCTTTAAAGGAGATTATGCTATATGGACACAAGAACAGAAAAAGCTATGGAAATTCACCGCAAGGGCGGCAACTGCTGTCAGGCGGTAGTCTGTGCATTCGATGACGTTCTGAATATTGACTTCAAAACGCTGTTTTCAATATCAGAGGGTTTCGGACTCGGTATGGGCAATATGAAAAATACCTGCGGTGCAGTTTCCGGAATGGTTATGCTTGCAGGACTAAAAAACAGCAGTGGTTCACCTCAGAACGGAATAACCAAATCCGCTACCTATAAAATTGCTTCCGAAATGACAGAAGAGTTCCGAAATCAGACAGGTTCTGTAATATGCGGCGAAATAAAGGGCGTTTCTACCGGCAAATGCCTGAAAAGCTGCTCACAATGTATTGCGGACTGCGTAAAAATTGCCGAAAATAAAATTTTCGGATAATTTGAGAAAACGCTTGACAAACAGCCAAGAAAGCATTATAATATTAAAGTATGCTGCACAGTTGAAAAACTCAGCATCAATATCAGGGAAAAGGAGGAAGAATATGCCTACATTTAACCAATTGGTTCGTAAGGGAAGAAAAGTTCAGGAGGACAAGTCTACTGCTCCGGCTCTTCAGAAAGGCTACAACGCTAAGAAGAAGACCCAGATAGACATCAGCTCACCTCAGAAAAGAGGAGTTTGTACTGCTGTAAGAACTGCTACACCTAAGAAGCCTAACTCAGCTATGAGAAAAATCGCCAGAGTAAAGCTTACTAACGGTTACGAAGTTACTTCTTACATTCCGGGTATCGGCCATAACCTTCAGGAACACAGCGTTGTTCTTATAAGAGGCGGCAGAGTTAAGGATCTCCCAGGTGTGCGTTACCACATCATCAGAGGTACTCTCGATGCTCAGGGCGTTGCAAACAGACTTCAGGCCCGTTCAAAGTACGGCGCCAAGAGACCTAAGGCAGGTAAGTAATTACCTTTAATCAAATAGGATAACTACCACAGGATAAATGTGGAGATTTATATATATTTAAATCCTCTGCATTGGTCTTGACGTCCGATAAGGCTCTGACCTGCGGACGAGTACCTATGAATTCATGAAATTGTGTGAAGGAGGGAAGCGAAATGCCAAGAAGAGGTAATATCGCAAAGCGTGATGTATTGCAGGATCCTGTTTACAGTTCAAAGCTCGTTACACGTCTTATTAATAACGTGATGCTCGACGGTAAAAAGGGTGTTGCTCAGAAAATAGTCTATGATGCATTCGCTATCGTAGCTGAAAAGACTGGCAAGGATGCTCTCGAGGTTTTTGAACAGGCAATGGAAAACATTATGCCTGTACTTGAAGTAAAGGCTCGCCGTTTAGGCGGTGCAACTTATCAGGTACCTATGGAGGTCAGACCCGAAAGACGTCAGACCCTGGGTCTGAGATGGATTACTAAGTATTCCAGAGAGAGAAACGAAAAGACTATGAAGGAAAGACTTGCCGGTGAAATCCTTGATGCTCTTAACGGTACCGGCGGCGCTTGCAAAAAGCGTGACGATACACATAAGATGGCTGAGGCTAATAAGGCATTTGCTCACTACCGCTGGTAGTCTGCGCCTTTTCCCAGTCAGAGACTAAGGAGGATTTCTATGGCAAGAGATTGTTCACTTGAACATACCAGAAATATCGGCATCATGGCTCATATAGATGCAGGCAAGACAACTACTACCGAACGTATCCTGTTCTACACAGGTATTACCCATAAAATCGGTGAGGTTCACGAAGGCGCTGCAACTATGGACTGGATGGAGCAGGAACAGGAAAGAGGTATTACTATCACTTCCGCTGCTACAACTTGCTATTGGGCCGGTCATAGACTTAACATCATCGATACCCCAGGACACGTTGACTTTACAGTCGAAGTTGAGCGCTCACTCAGAGTTCTTGACGGATCTGTAACCGTTCTGTGTGCTAAGGGCGGCGTTGAACCACAGTCTGAAACCGTTTGGCGTCAGGCTGATACCTATAAGGTACCAAGAATGGCCTATGTAAACAAAATGGACATTATGGGTGCCAACTTCTACAGAGTCGTTGAAATGATGAAGGACAGACTTAAATGTAATGCTGTTCCAATTCAGCTTCCAATCGGCGCTGAAGATGACTTCAGGGGAATTATTGACCTTGTTGAAATGAAAGCATATGTATATTACGATGACCTCGGAAAGGATATCCGTGTTGAGGAAATTCCTGAGGATATGAAGGAAAAAGCCAAGGAATACCACGAAGCTATGGTTGAACACGTTGTTGAACAGGACGAAGCTCTTATGGAAAAGTATTTCGCCGGTGAACAGCTTACAATCGAAGAAATCAAGTCGGTTATCCGTAAGGCTACTATAGCTAACCATATGGTTCCTGTAACCTGTGGTACTTCATATAAGAACAAGGGCGTTCAGAAGCTCCTTGACGCTATCATTGACTATATGCCTTCACCAGTTGACGTTCCTGCTATCAAGGGCGTTAATCCGGAAACTGATGAAGAGGTTACAAGACCTTCTTCAGATGATGAGCCTTTCTCGGCTCTCGCATTCAAAATCGCTACTGACCCATTCGTAGGTAAGCTCTGCTTCTTCAGAGTTTATTCCGGTACGGTTAATCAGGGCGACTCAGTTCTCAATGCTACAAAGGACGACAGAGAAAGATTCGGCCGTATCGTTCAGATGCACTCGAACCACAGAAAGGATATCGAAACTGTTTATGCAGGCGATATTGCTGCTGCTGTCGGTCTTAAAAATACAACTACAGGTGATACTCTCTGCGATGAGAAGAACCCTGTAGTGCTCGAATCTATGGAATTCCCGGAGCCTGTTATCCAGCTCGCTATTGAGCCTAAGACTAAAGCAGGTCAGGAAAAAATGGGTATTGCTCTCGGCAAGCTCGCTGAGGAAGACCCTACTTTCAAGACATGGACAGATCAGGAAACAGGTCAGACTATCATCGCAGGTATGGGCGAACTTCACCTCGATATCATAGTTGACAGACTTCTCCGTGAATTTAAGGTTGAAGCAAATGTCGGTACTCCTCAGGTTTCTTACAAGGAAACTATTAAGGGCAGTGCTGATGTTGACCATAAGTACGCAAGACAGTCAGGTGGTAAGGGTCAGTACGGTCACGTTAAGATCCGTGTAACTCCTAATGAGTCAGGCAAGGGCTACGAATTTAAAAATGCTATTGTCGGCGGTGCTATTCCTAAGGAATACATTCCTGCTGTTGATAAGGGTATCCAGGGTGCTATGAAGGCAGGTATTCTTGCCGGTTACGAAGTCGTTGACGTTAAGGTTGAACTTTATGATGGTTCTTACCACGAAGTCGATTCTTCAGAAATGGCATTCCAGATTGCCGGTTCTATGGCTTTCAAGGAAGCTATGAGACAAGCAACTCCTGTTCTTATGGAACCAATTATGAAGGTTTCCGTTATTGTTCCTGATGATTATACAGGTACGGTTATCGGCGATCTTAGCTCACGCCGTGGACAGATTCAGGGTCAGGAAACAAGAACCGGTGCCGTTCAGGTTGACGCTCTTGTTCCACTTTCAGAAATGTTTGGCTATACAAGCGACCTTCGTTCAAATACTCAGGGTCGTGGTCAGTATACTATGGAACCACACAGCTACCTCGAAGTTCCTAAGAGTATCGCTGAGAAAATTATGAGCTCAAGAAATAAGGCAAACGACTAATTCAATAATTTCATGTTTTGAGGAATTATTTTCCTCAAAACACTTGAATTTGTTATCACTATCTGTTATAATGTATTTATCAGATTTTTAAATCTAACTATAAGGAGGAAATTCCCAATGGCTAAGGCTAAATTTGAAAGAACTAAACCCCATGTAAACATTGGTACTATCGGACACGTTGACCACGGTAAGACTACTCTTACTGCTGCTATCACAAAAACCCTTGCTCTTAAAGGTCAGGCTAAATATGAAGCTTATGATATGATTGATAAGGCTCCTGAGGAGAGAGAACGTGGTATTACTATTAATACCGCTCACGTTGAGTATGAAACAGACAAGCGTCACTACGCTCACGTTGACTGCCCAGGCCATGCTGACTATGTAAAGAATATGATCACAGGTGCTGCTCAGATGGATGGTGCTATCCTCGTTGTTGCTGCTTCTGATGGTCCTATGGCTCAGACAAGAGAGCATATCCTTCTTGCTCGTCAGGTTGGTGTTCCTGCTATCGTTGTTTTCATGAACAAGGCTGATCAGGTTGATGATCCTGAGCTTCTTGAACTCGTTGAAATGGACATCAGAGACCTCCTTTCTTCATATGACTTCCCTGGCGATGATACACCTATTATCATCGGTTCTGCTCTTGCTGCTCTTAACGCTCCTGATGATCTCAGTGATCCAGCTTATGAGCCAATCATCAAGCTTATGGAAGCTGTTGATGAGTATATCCCAAGCCCTGAGCGTGACGATGCTAAGCCTTTCCTTATGCCTATCGAAGATACTATGACTATTTCAGGTCGTGGTACTGTTGTTACCGGCAGAGTTGAAAGAGGAAAGCTCAATGTCAACGAAACTGTTGAAATCGTTGGTCTTTCTGACGAAAAGCTTTCAACTGTTGTTACAGGTATCGAAATGTTCCGTAAGACTCTTGACTTCGCAGAAGCTGGCGATAATATCGGCGCACTTCTTCGTGGTATCACAAGAGACCAGGTTGAAAGAGGTCAGGTTCTTTGTAAGCCAGGCTCAATTCACCCACATACAAAGTTCTCAGGTCAGGTTTACGTTCTTAAGAAAGAAGAAGGCGGACGTCATACTCCTTTCTTCAACAACTACAGACCTCAGTTCTACTTCAGAACAACTGATGTTACCGGTGTTGTTACACTTCCTGCTGATAAGGAAATGTGTATGCCTGGTGATAACGTTGCAATTGACGTTGAACTTATTACTCCTATCGCTATTGAAGAAGGACTTCGTTTTGCTATCCGTGAAGGCGGCAGAACAGTAGGTTCAGGCGTTGTTACAAAGATTAACGCTTAATTTATATAATGATACTTTGAAGGCTGTGCTAATTGCACAGCCTTTGTTGTATAATATATGGCATTTCTAAAAATCATTCTGAGATAATATTTACAGAACTCAAATGATTTTCTTTGATAAATGTACTTTTAGAAGTGCTATATGTTTTTTAAGTCTAAGGGGGAGAATATGAAAATTAAAAGAGTAATTTGTCCAATAATTTCATTAGCAGTTTTGCTTTCTGTATTTTCTATAAGAAGTCATGCAGATGAATACCAACACGAAACGATAAAGTACGATTCAATAGGCTATTCTGTAAATAATGGTGAGCCGATAAGAGGCGTTGATATATCTTCAGTCATTTCTCTTGAAAAATCCGGAGTTATTTTCAGAAACGAGAATGGCGATCAACAAGATATATTTAAAACACTTGCTGAAAATGGAGTAAACTATATTCGTGTGCGTGTGTGGAATAATCCCTATGATAAAAACGGTAAAAGCTACGGAGGAGGAAACTGCGACAAGTATGTAGCGGCTGAGATAGGAAAACGTGCAGCTAAGTACAATATGAAACTGCTTGTGGACTTACAGTATTCCGATTTCTGGGCAGATCCTGAAAAGCAGACTGTTCCGAGAGATTGGGCTGGATTTCCACTTGAGTGGAAAAAAACATCAATATATAATTATACGGCAGATACATTGCGGTTCATAAAAAATGGCGGCGCAAATATCGGAATGGTTCAGATCGGGAATGAAACTAATGGATTTTTCTGCGGAGAAAAGGACATGAACAATATATGCTCGATGTTTTCAAGTGGCTGTAAGGCAGTTCGTGATTTTGATAAATCAGTGCTTATAGCAGTTCATTTTGCAAATCCTTCAACTGGATATTACGATTATTATGCTGAGACGTTAAACAAATGTTGGGTTGACTATGATGTTTTTGCAACATCTTATTACCCATATTGGCATGGCAGTACCGATAATCTTACTCAAGTACTCAAAAGAGTAGCGGATAAATATAATAAGTATATAATGGTAGCTGAAACAGCATATCCATATACAGATGATGATGGAGACAATTTTGGTAATGCGGTTTCAAAAGCCTCTAAAAATGCCGAAATGAGATATGATGTTTCAGTTCAAGGGCAGGAAAAGTGCATATCTGATGTGTTCAAAGCTGTTGCAGCAGTTGGAGAAAAGGGGATAGGTGCATTTTATTGGGAACCGGCATGGATTGGCATTAAAGGGAAATCTTATAATGAATCCTATGAGATCTGGAACAAGTATGGCTCAGGCTGGGCAACGGATTATGCTGCTTCATATGATAGCTCAGCTAAAAGTGCAGGCGGCTCATCTTATGATAATCAAGCTCTTTTTGATTTTGACGGGAAACCACTTGAGTCACTGAAAGTTTTCAAATACATATATCCTGAGAAAAAAATTGAGTTGCCTACTGAACCAAAATCAGATTCAGCAATTAAGTTTGATATAAATGGTGATTCTCAAGTTGACATTTTTGATGCCGTTGTGTTGAAAAAAGCACTAAAGTCTGGAAAATATCAGGATAAGTATGACTTAAATAAAGATGGTAAAGTCAATTCAGGCGATCTTAGTGCCATGAAAAAATATATTCTTGCAAGTGCAGATAATGCAAATGATTTTTCTGAAGTTAAACGTACGAATTCAAAGAAATGAAAAGCACTTTTATTTGTATTTGGCGATTATATGGAAAAATTTCTATATATCGCTACTTGGAGTTATATAATGAATGACAAAAATATGCTACTTGATAATATCGAAAAGATCCATACTACAGAGTTGGGAATGAAGCGAATTTCCAACAATTTGAAATTGGATATTGCTGACATGATTAATTATTGCAAAAGCCTTTTATTAAACAATAAGTGCAGGATTCATAAAAAAGGAAAAAAATTTTACTGTGAATGTGCGGACGTCCTTTTAACAATAAATTCATACAGTTATACAATTATTACGGCTCATAAAATAAAACGTTAAGTCTCAGTTAATATAGCAATAGCCAAATTTTAATTTTACCAATATATTGTAGTTATTTCAAATAGCAGAATTACTTAAGGGCACCTCTAAAAACCCCGTAAAACACGTTCAAAAATTTTGGCAGGCATAAAAACAGCGACATTCACTCTAAAGCAGAGTAAATATCGCAAAATAAAAAGTATTTCAATGTTTTCATTGCCCA
>JALCDN010000039.1 GCA_022641595.1 Ruminococcus sp.
CAACGGCGACATTGTTTCTGAAGTATTCGTTATACCAGATAACAGTACCGTCAGCATCGAGTACGACTGTAGGAGCCGGAAGTGAGTTCATATATACAGCAGCAGCCGATTTAATATGAGAATTCATTTTTGATATTTGTCTGTAGATAGAATTTGATGTAAAAATGAATAAGGCGATATATGCGATACAAATAATTATAGCAGGAATAATGGAGATGAAAAAGCATTTAAGGCTGAAGTGGCTGAGCATAACAGCCGAGAACATAACGTCAGCCAGCATAAGAACAGACAGTACAATAAGGTGTACCGGCAGTTTTTTCTTCATTTTTCCATCTCCATTCTGAAAAATAGTTCTTGAATCAAGTTTCCATAATAATAGGAAGAATCATAGGACTGCGTTTAGTTTTCTGGTAGATATAATCTGAAAGCGAGTCACGCAGTTTACCTTTGAGGGTGTTCCATTCTTTGAGTTCGTGAACGGAGCATTGGTTGAGAGTAGCGTTAAGTATCTGTTTAGCTTCGACCATAAGTTCCTCTGATTCTCTGACGTAGACGAAGCCACGTGAGATGATATCCGGACCTGATACGATAGTGTTTGAAGCTCTTTCGATGCCGATGACAATGATGATGAGACCGTCCTGAGCGAGGTGTTTTCTGTCACGCAGAACGATTGAACCGACATCTCCGACACCGAGACCGTCAACGAGAACTCTTCCTGACGGAACCTGAGAAACGATATTCATTTTAATTCCGTCTGTTTCGATAACGTTTCCTATTTCGGCTGTAATAACGTTTTCACGTGGTATACCGACTTCAACGGCGAGGTTGCCGTGTTTTTTAAGGTGTTTGTATTCGCCGTGAACCGGGATAAAGAATTTAGGTTTTGTAAGAGAGAGCATAAGTTTAAGTTCTTCCTGACAAGCGTGACCTGAAACGTGGACTTCGTACATAGCTTCATAGACAACGTCAGCGCCTGATTTCATAAGTTCGTTTACAACTCTTGTAACGAATTTTTCGTTGCCCGGGATAGGAGTAGCGGAGATAATAATGAAGTCCATAGGAGTAATATTTACTTTCTTATGGTCATTCATAGCCATTCTTGTCAGAGCCGACATAGGTTCGCCCTGACTGCCGGTAGTGATTAGAACGATTTTGTCGTTTTCGTAACGGTTCATAGTTTCTATGTCTATAATAATGCCGTCCGGAACGGACAGATAGCCAAGTTCAATTGCAGTGTCGATGACATTTATCATACTTCTGCCGAAGACTGCGACTTTTCTGTCATAGCGTTCAGCACAGTTGATAATCTGCTGAACTCTGTGTATATTGGATGAGAAAGTTGCAATTATAACACGTTTTCCTTCGGCTTTTTTGAATAGGTTGTCGAAAGATTCGCCGACTTTCTTTTCTGATTGGGTATAACCCGGGCGTTCAGCGTTAGTTGAGTCAGCCATGAGTGCAAGAACGCCCCTGTTTCCGAGTTCACCGAAGCGTGCGAGGTCAATGATACCGCCGTCGATAGGGGAGAAGTCGACTTTAAAGTCGCCAGTGTGTACAATAACGCCTGCCGGTGTATGAATAGCCATACCTACAGCACCTGGTATTGAGTGGTTTACCTTAATAAATTCTACAGCCATACAGCCCATTTTTATGGTTTTTTTAGGTTCAACTATATTAAGCTTGACTTTTTCAGCTATACCGTGTTCACGCAGTTTACCCTCAACAAGACCGAGAGTAAGTTTAGTGCCATAGACCGGTACATTAATTTTTTTGAGGAAGTAAGCAAGTCCGCCGATATGGTCTTCGTGACCGTGGGTGAGAACGATGCCTCGCAGCTTGTCCTTATTTCGTTCAACGTAAGTAAAATCAGGGATAACGATGTCAACGCCCGGCATATCGGCGTCAGGGAAAGCCAGACCGCAGTCAAGAATGAACATATCGTTAGAACATTCAAATACGGTCATATTCTTGCCGATTTCGTTAAGACCGCCCAACGGAATGATTTTAACTGGAGTTCTTCTTGGTTCACGGGATTTTCTGACAATTGGAGCTGCCTTGTCCGAAACAGCGGCAGCCGCTGCTATAATAGGGGCTTTTGAGGGAGTATTTTTTGATAAATCCTGATTGCTTTTTTTAACGTATCTTCTTCTGTTGTAGTTGAAGTTACTGCCGTCTTTTTTAACGGGAGGAGTTTTTTTAGGAGTTTCTTTTTCGTTCACTATGGAACCTCTCTTTCGTAGTTGCAGTGCATATAGAGAAAAAATGAAAGAATAATCAGAAAGAATAGTAGTAAGACCGCACCAAAATTTTTTGTAGCGTATGAAGTGAAGATTAGTATTCTGTAAATCAGTAATATAAATTAATACCATAAAATATGAGGGTGTAAAATACTGAAATGCAAGATATTGCAGTCGGTATAAAAGCCGCATAAGACGAGATATCCGGCAGCTTTATAAAAAGCTGCGAAACAATTTACGCTGTAAATATGACAGCAGATTAAAAAAGCAGCCGACATTTGTCCGAATAGAAATCCGACAGATTACTGACGTAACAGAAAAGGGAAAATATATTTATTTAAAGGTATAGACATACCAATAAAGTCTTAAAATGAGAAACAAAATGTGCACATCACAAAGAGTGTGCAGCAGAAAATTATTAATCAATATAATTATACGACTTCATTAAAATTATGTCAAGTGCAAAATAAAATCTTATGCATACTGAATAAATTTATTTTTCGGGAGGAAAATTTTTGGTAAACACGCTCAATTGAGAGAGTTTATTTTGCCAAATACCACAAAGCTCGGCAGCGGTTTCGGCCTGACGAGACTGAACGGAGAGAGCAAATCGGTTTTTTCCGCTTCTTGATACACTTATAAGGTTATTTCGGTCAATGAATGAAGTTTCGGCGATAATAGCAGGATTCTGAGGGGAAAATTCACGAACTGCGGTAAAAAGCTCAGGAATATCGCCGAATATTTCTGAGGCAGAGAAATTTTCATTAAAAATTGATGCACAAAGTGCGAGGCAGTCGAAAGTAAAGCGTTGTTCCGATGCAAGTTTTGAAAGCTTATTGGAATTTTCGCCAAAACGAATTAATTTCCCGTTGTATTTTTCTCCAATGAAATTTGCTCCGAAATGAAATGTTTCGGGCAGTGCGACTACGATATTATTTTTCATGAGACGTACGGCAAGTGCCAGAATCAGTCGCTGATGACTGATAAATCCGAAATCCCTGCTGTAAGCGGAAACTCTCATACCGTTATCTGAAACGCTGAGAACTATGTCGTTTGCTGTGTTATTTGAGGAAGCAAATACCTCGTGCCAGAGCTTTAAAACGTCTTTATTGCCGCAGCTTACGTCAAGTGGTAGGAATGAGTGACCAAAGCTATCAAAAATTTTATTTAAGTATAGCACATCGTTGTTAATAAAAGATGAAATTTTTGCGGAATTTTTAAGCACGGGAGAACTTTTGCTGTTCATAATGCCAAGCATAGATGATTTATTAAGCGGCATACCGTATTCGTCAAAGAAATGCAAAACGGTTACATTGCAACCAGATAGATATATCCCAATATTGCAAAGGTATGCACATACACAGAACGAAAATGACGGCATAGCACAGATATCTGTCATAACAACTTCAGTGCCGTTGTCAGAAATTCCGCCTGCAAGGGCGTATGCCAGACCTCTTAGGTTCTCGCTGCCGAAACCTATGGCGATTCGTTTTGCATTAAAGTTAGTTGTACAGCCGAAATTTGCAAGCTCTGATGAGGAAATCATAGTATTTTCTTTTTGTTCGCAAAAATTGTCTCTGAAGCTGAAAAGATTATTTTCACCGTAATAGCTCATATTTTCACTCTCCGTTGATTAAATGGCACAAATAGAAACTTTTTTAGAGGTACCCAAGTTTCAATGTGCCTGAATTCCTGTTGGTGCAGCTTATTGAAAATGCGTATCAGAATAAATATTGCCTTTATTGCTGAATTTTATACCTATCGGCATCTTTAAAAACCTCTTTTTAAAAAATCACCTAATCAAATACGTTTTTAGAGTTGCTCATATTCGAATCTCTGTTTACTTTTGGCGAAAGCAAAATAAGAGCAAGCAGATTCGGAAAAGCCATAAGACCATTGAATATATCTGAAAGAGTCCATACAGGAGAAAGAGAGAGTATGGCACCGGATGCTGCTGAAACAGAAAATACAAATCGGTATAGCTTCAGATTTTTTCCTCCTATGTATTTAAATGATGTTTCGCCGCAGTAATACCAGCCGATTATTGTGCAGAAAGCAAAAAGTGAGACGGAGATTGCGATGAACAAGCCGCTTGATTTGCCGAAAATGCACCCGAATGCTGATGCAACTGAGAAACTGTCAGCACCTGAAACAAGTATTACAAGTGCAGTGAGCGTACAGCAGATTATTGTATCAAGAAAGACTTCAAAAACGCTCCACATTCCCATTACCGAAGGCGATTTATCAGCAACTGCTCCGTGCATTATAGGTGAGCTTCCAAGACCTGCTTCATTTGAAAAGATGCCACGTCTTATGCCGATGCTTACTGTCTTGGAAATCGAGAAACCGCCTATTCCGCCAACAGCGGAGCTGACATTTAATGCATCACTGAAAATATTTTCAAAAGCTTGCGAAAGCCTTTGACGGCAGATAAAAATAACTGCACAGGCGGACAGTATGTAAATTGCCGTAAGAAACGGTATGATTACCTGAGTTGCAGAGCTTATTCTATTTATGCCTCCGTTTATGACAATAATAACCGACAAAAATATAATGAATGCAATAATAGTTGGCTTTACTTCAATACAGTCGCAGATGCTTAGGCTTACAGAATTTGATTGAACCATTCCGCCCATTCCAAATGATGCCGCAATGCAGAATACTGAAAAAACAACTGCAAGCTTTTTTGAACCCAGCCCTTTTTCAATGTAAACAAAAGGTCCGGAATAAGGAAATGCAGTATTTTTTTCCCTGAAAATAATGCTGAGGTAATTTTCAGCGTATACAAGCGACAT
Organism: Ruminococcus sp.; assembly: GCA_022641595.1. Lineage (GTDB taxonomy): Bacteria > Bacillota > Clostridia > Oscillospirales > Ruminococcaceae > Ruminococcus. The sequence continues at coordinate 5,033 of JALCDN010000039.1, forward strand.
TCCTAAAAATGCAGAAACCCACATCCAGAAAACAGAGCCAGCACCTCCAATTGCCAATGCCGAAGAAACTCCTATGATATTGCCTGTACCCATGGCTGTTCCGAGAGATGCACATACGGTTCGAAGAGGAGAGATACCTCCGGTTTCGCAGCAGTGTTTTTGCCTTTTGATTTGTGAAAATATAAACGGTATAAGGCGAAACTGAATAAATTTAAGCTTCACTGTATAGAATAAACCGGTGAACAAAAGAAGTGAGATAAGCCCTGCACCCCACACATACGAATTTATTTGTTCAAGTATGTTAAAAATATTCATTTTAATTAATACTCCTTGAAAAATATGTTGAATAATGGTATAATATTGAAAGTTGACTAAGGCGATGCTTTAGAAGCCGCCTTAATTCCTGACATCAGGTTAATTTTCGGAACGGAGGCGGAATCAATTATGAAAATTTATCATGCCGACAGAACTGCTCTTAATATTTTGAAATTTGCTATTGTTGCAGTATCTGCTTTGCTTGACGTACTTTCATATGAGTTCATACCTTTTCATAAGCTTATGCTTTTTATCTGCATACTATGCACTGTACTTGGATGCGTAATTGCATTTATATATATCCCAATGTGGTTTACACAACTGCAATATCATGTGTCTCCGGAATACATTACAAAGAAAAGCGGTGTATTTTTCAAGGTTGAGCAAACCGTAAAATTTTCGTCAATACAGTATCTTAACATAATAACAAGTCCGTTTTCCAAAATAACAGGGCTGAATTTTATTATACTTAATGTATATGGTGGAAAAATGCTTCTGCTATTTCTAAGACACAGCGACAGCAGGGAAATTCTGAAATATATTGGTGACGATTATTGCTGATATGATAGGGGGGAATGGCTGTGTATCGTGAGCATCCGCTTAAAATACTGAAGTATTCGGCAAAAAATATATGGCTGCTCATATTTCCGCTTATCAGAGGAATATGGGCAATGAACCTGAGCGTAAATCAGCTCTACAGCTGGGCAAAAGGAGCGTGGCTCGACATTATTGTGGTGTTAGCGATTATGCTTTTCGGATTCGGTAAATGGTTTTTCTCAAGAGTTGATTTTGATGAAACGTCGTTGATTCATACTCAGGGTATAATTTTTAAAGTCAAAACCGTTATACCTTATCAGAATCTTGCTTCGGTTACAAGAGAATATTCATTTTATTTAAGACCTTTCGGTGCAGTAAGAATATATGCCGATACCTGTTCCGGTATTTTAAAAGCACCTGATATGAAAATGCTTCTTAGCAATAAAGTGTGCAATCATCTTTTCAAAAAGATTCCTCATGCAAAGTATGATGAAAACAGTATTTATAAGCATAAACCCGTCTTTCTTATGATATTCTTTTTTTCCGCACTTTTTTCAAGCAGTTTTTCTGGAATGGTATATATTGCTGCATTTTTCATTCAGGGCGGTCAGATTGCAAAGGACATATTCTCGGCTTCGGCAGCTCCTATTGAGCATATAACTGAGGAAGCTTATAAATCGCTTGTCGTAAATATCCCGTATGCAGCAGTTCTTATTGCTCTGCTTATAGCAGTAACATGGTTGCTTTCTTTTTTCACAAATATGCTCAGATATGCGGGCTTTGAACTAAGACGTGACAAGCATATAATAGAAATAGAAAGTGGAAGCATAACTCCAAGAAAATTCAGAATAAATCTTCGCAAAGTAAATTATATAGACCTTCGTCAGAACCTTATAATGAAGCTTTTCAGGGTAATGTCAGTCAATATAAAATGCTCAGGATATGGTACAAACAGCCGTAAGAATATGCCTGTGCTTATGCCGGTTCAGACAAAAAAACAGGTTGAATCAAATCTTGGTAAGGTTGTAAAAACAGATATAAGCTTTTCTGAAGGCTTTAAGCCTGAGCTGAAAAGCTTCTGGCAGTATATATGGCTGTCTGTAATAATTTCTGTCGGAATAGTGCCGATTACTTACATTTTAGGCGAAATTTTCGATAAATTCAGAAATCTTACTCTTTTTGTTGCAATTATGGCGGAAATACCTTCAATATGGTATGTAATAATAAATCTTGCCGCACTTACTACCAGCAGAATAATCATTGAGGACGACAATATTCAGGTAAAATATGCAAAAGGATTCGTATTCCACACCGTTATAGGTAGCAGAGAACATTTTATAAAGCTTGGAATACATCAGACTCCTTTTCAGAAAACTTCAGGAATCTGCACGGTAAGCTTCTATTTTCACGGAGAAACTACAGAAGTTCATTCCGTAAAAGCTATTAGAACCTCTGACGTGCTGGCTATGAACAATATCCTTTTTGGAAGTAATAAGAAGGTCGAGCCTACTGATTTTTCATAAGCTTTTAGAGGTATCCATATGATATTTTTTTCAATTGTAAAATTTGTATTTTTGTTATAAAATACTTGAAAAATATTTCGAAATATGTTATAATTGTTATGTTAATTTTTATGGTACTGCTTTTAATTGTGCCGAATTTAATTAAAACTATTTTTCACATATTTGCTGTATAGCTTGATTTGAACGGCAGAACTGCCGCAGCTGTCTGCCTGAACTGCAAAGGATTCATATCGCTTATCATATAATAATGACGAGCTTTAAAAGAATTTATACAGTGCTGCGGAGAAAGAGGCTAAATATGATTTGCGATTTACATTGTCATACCAAATTATCGGACGGCTCTCTCGGTATTGAGGACGTAATTGCTCAGGCAAAAAGAATGAATATTGATTTTCTCTCAATTACAGACCACGACACCATGGCTTCTTTTTCAAGGGCAGATATTCTCGGAGAACGTCACGGAGTTAAAATTATCCACGGTGTCGAACTTTCAGCATGGGACAAAGAAAGAAATTCTAAAGTCCATGTTCTTTGCTATGCTCCAAAAAAACCTGACAGACTTGAAGGTCTGTGCCTTAAATCCTGTGAGATCCGTAAGGAATGCTCAAAGGAAATGATCGAAAAAGTTATGAAAAAATTTCCGATAACTATGGAAAGTATTTTAAAACATACAACGAGCAGCAAAAGTATATTCAAACAGCATATAATGAGAGCACTCATTGACTACGGTTATGCTCTCGAATTTTACGGTGACCTCGACAGAGAACTTTTCAATTCAAAAGTAGGTTCTTGCTATGTTGAACGTGAATACCCTGACGTGAAATTCGTTCTCGACCTTATCCACTCTGCTAAGGGTATTGCGGTTATGGCTCACCCTGTACATTATGATAATGTAGAGCTTCTCGATGAGCTTGCCAAACAGGGCAAAATAGACGGAGTTGAAATAGAACATTACTCCGCAGACGAAAATCAGAAAAATGACCTTCGTGCAATTGCCGAAAAATATAACCTTATAGTTACGGGCGGTTCAGACTTTCACGGACTTTATAACGCTGTACCGACTTATCTCGGAAGCAGCTCTACGGACAAGACAAATCTTGACCGTATTATAAAGCTTGCAAATAAACTTGATTCCTCTAAAACGGAAATACCTAAAATTAATACCGAAAGTAATTCATAACTTATGTACACTATTTGAAAGGACGTTGCTTTATGAAATATGAATACACACCTACAGGAGTATGCTCAAGAAAAATTATCCTCGACGTTGAAGACGGAGTCGTTAATGATGTCGAATTTATCGGCGGCTGCAACGGAAATCTTAAAGGAATTGCTACTCTCGTAAAAGGAATGAAAACTCAGGATGTTATTGAAAAACTTCAGGGAATCAAGTGTGGTATGAAGTCAACGTCGTGTCCGGCACAGCTTGCTTTGGCACTTAAAAAATCATTATGATTTCATTTATGCATTCAATCGGTTGGAGAGCTATTCCAGCTGCAATTTCACTGGTTTTGTTCGGATTTTTCTTTGCACCTGTTTTCTTCCATATTCTTAATATAGGTAATATAAGCGGAATGATTTTAAGCACGATTATATTCCTCTTTAATATATTTCACCATCAATCACTGTCGCTTATTTCAAAATTCAGAGAAACTACTGTCGGAAATATTGTTTTCTACATTATAAGTGCTGTTGTACTTGTGCTTACGGTTGCTGTAATAGTTATAAGTGCATTTTTGCTAAAAGCTGCCAATGATAGTCCAAAAACTACTGATACTACAGTAATAGTCCTTGGCTGCAAGGTTAAGGGTACACTACCGTCACTTATGCTCAGAAGAAGACTTGATGCGGCATATGTTTATCTGTCAGAGCATCCGACAGTAAACGCTGTGGTTTCAGGCGGAAAAGGTGACGATGAGGATATCAGCGAGGCTCAGTGTATGTATAACTATCTTACTGCAAAAGGAATATCTTCCAACAGAATCTTTATGGAGGATAAGTCTGAATCTACATACGAAAATCTTAAATTTTCTAAAAATATTATTATAAATAATAACCTCTCTGGGAAAATTACAATTATTACAGACGGCTATCATCAGCTAAGAGCTGAAATGATTGCCTTGTCACTTCAATATAGCAAACCGTCAAATATATCGGCAAACACATCTGCATGGCTCGTGCCGACTTATGTAGTGCGTGAGTGGTTTGCGGTTGCGTATCAGTTTGCTTTCGGAGGAAAATAAATGGTATGGATAGTAAAACTTATTAATGACGGACGGTATATTTATACAAAAAACGCTTTTGTGAAAAGTCCTGAATTTGCAAGACGATTTAATTCAAGAGATCAGGCACTTGCCTATATGAAGTCAGGTGAATTTTCAAAATCAGAATGTGAACTTATAAAGTATTCACCGTCTACAATAGGAGCTGATGAAATACTTGAAATGTTTGCTAAATAAAAATGAAAAGCTTAAGAACATCTATAAAAAAGGAACTGAGTAAATCATCAGTTCCTTTTTTATACATTGAATCATGTGAATATGTTAAACAAAGTGACAATAATACGAAAATGCTTGACTTTATGAAAGTGACATGTTATAATAATTAAAAATATGTATTGCAAAGCGGAATATTTGGAAGGAGTGCATTATATGGATTATCAAAAAATTATTGAAAAAATCGAAGCATTTGCCGGTATATATTCATTTGAAAAGCTCCCGGACGGAACTAACGGAGAAATTCGCCTTGAAGCTGTAAATAAAATGTTTGAAGGAGTACTTACACGAAATCCTCAGGCACCAAAATTCTATCCGGGTATTCCGTATAAATATTATTTTAAGGAAGTGAATTTTGAAGATTTCTGTTACAGATGTGCTCTGACAAAACAGCCTATGCACTCATATGTAAATGCCTTTGGCGGTTGGATAAACGGAATTTACATTCCTATTGAATCGGATAAGGAGAATACTTATTATTGTTGCTATATACTTTCTTTTACACATGAGCCTGACTCGGAATCAATGTCCGAACGCAATAACGATGTTTCAAAAGCCGTACTCGATACTTGCATAAAACTGCACAGTTCTGCTAATTTTGTTGACTCGATTAAGAATACGATAAGAGATATCAGCAAAATCTGTGATGCCGAAAAATGTTCTGTTCTGCTTGTTGATAAAAATGAAAAAAATGCGAACTGCTTACAGAGGAAGGTTTATGCAATGAAAACTCTGATTTTCTTGCCATAAGTATGAACAGATCTTCCTATGAAGTTGCTGAGTCTTTCGAGAAAATCCTTGCCGGAAGCGATTGCCTTATTCTTAAAAATGACAACGATATGAATATTCTTAAACAACGTGATCCAATATGGTATAATTCACTCAAGTCTTTTTCGGTAAACAGCATAGTTATGTATTCACTCAAATTTAATGAAGAAATAGTCGGCTTTATCTGGGCAATAAATTTCAATACTGAAAATGCTTTGAAAATAAAAGAAACTCTTGAGCTGACCTCTTTCTTTATCGGTTCTGCTGTAGCAAATCATCAGCTGCTTAAACGACTTGAAGTAATGAGCATGGTTGATATGCTCACAGGAGTTAAAAACCGTAACGCAATGAACAGACGTGTTGATAAATTTATTGATGACAAAATTAATCCTGTCCAAACTCTTGGTGTGGCTTTCGCAGACCTTAATGGATTGAAAATTCTGAACGACAGTCAAGGTCATACTGCCGGAGACATTCTGCTTAAAAAAGCTGCTGCTTTGCTTACAAGTGTTTTTTATGACAGTGAAATTTATCGTGCAGGCGGTGATGAGTTTATGATACTGTGCTTTGGCATTTCAAATGATGAACTTGAAAGGCGTGTAGAAAAGCTGAAAAGTATTTCAGAAAGCAGTGGAAATGTCAGCTTTGCCGTAGGCTGTGCTTTTGAAACAGGGGACATTGACATACATCGTGCAATGATACTTGCAGACGAAGAAATGTACAATGATAAACAGCAGTATTACAAAAAATTTCCTGAAAGAAGGCGTCAGCATAGTTTGTAAATTGTATCAGATACGTTTAAATTTAAAAAAATAAAAGTGCAAGTCATTTAAGACCTGCACTTTTAATTATCCCTAAGAAGTCGGATTTAAAGCTTTGATAGGTATTGTTGTCGGATTTGCAGGTTATCATATATATCGTGTCTGAGTCTACGAAATATCCGGCAATGCAGGTTTTAGTGAGTTTACCGTTATTGGTGCTGACAGAGTATGTAAATTCAACCTGAGTAATTTTAGTGCCTGAGTCCGAATTTACGACCGACCGACTTATGACTTTGAGAGAGTCAGTCATATCAGTATAATGTTTTATAGCGTAATCAGCGTAATCATCGGAAGTTGTGATGTTTTCAGGAAGTGCATCGGAATTAATTATAACCGAAGCGTCGTTGCAGATAAAAACAGTTTCGTTGATTTCGGTAGAAGATTTCTTAAATTTATCAGGTATATTAACATTTATATCCGGCATTTTCAAAGGAACGATAATTTCGCCCATACTGCTGTCCGAAGTTTTTGAAGTATGTGAATGAGATTTAGTGCAGCCGCAGAGTGTCATAGAAAGAATAATTAGAATTGCAAGAAATTTTTTCATAAATAAAACCTCAAGGAACAAGAAAAGGGAGCAAGCTCCCTTTTTTGTTTAATATGACCAGACCGGTAAGCCGAGTTCTGTCGTGTGCAGCAATTTATCTAGGCTTATCGTTGCCGATAAGCTCAAGCCGTCGTTATTTTATGTCCATCGAGCAGATGTTGAGACATAAAACACCAATAGACGTTACATCGGATAGGGTTTACATGGCAATACAGTCTCCTGTACTCCGGTGAGCTCTTACCTCGCCTTTCCACCATCACCCTGAAAAAATCAGGGCAGTATATCTCTGTTGCACTTGCCCTAAGGTCGCCCTCGGCTGCTGTTAGCAGCTATCCTGCTCTGTGATGCTCGGACTTTCCTCATAAACTAAAACGTTTCCGCTGCTGCATAGTCTGCTCATTACATATTATAAATTATTTTCTTATAAAAGTCAAGTAAAATCTTAAAAAATGGTTATTAATCATAAATTTTCGATTTGAGTTGCAGCAAAGTCGAGCCAATCGCCTTCAAAGAGTTCAATTACGCCCTTATCGCAGGCAGAAGCAAGTTCTGAGCGGATAGGAATTCTTGCAAGAACAGGGATACCATATTCTACAGCGACTTCATCAACACGGCTTTTGCCGAAGACTTCGATTTTTTTACCGCAGTCCGGGCATTCGAGGTAGCTCATATTTTCGATGATACCGATAATAGGAATGTTCATCATTTTTGCCATTTTAACGGCTTTTTCGACGATCATTGAAACAAGCTCCTGAGGTGAAGCGACGATGACTATTCCGTTTACCGGAATAGTTTGGAATACTGTGAGAGGAACGTCACCTGTTCCAGGCGGCATATCTACGAAAAGGTAATCGACATCTTTCCAGATAACGTCAGTCCAGAATTGTTTTACAACGCCGGCTATGACCGGACCTCTCCAGACAACCGGGTCAGTATCGTGTTCAAGCAGGAGGTTTACAGACATTATGTCGATACCCATTTTGCTTTTGGCTGGAAAAATGCCGAGTTCACTGCCTTCAGCCTTATCCTTGATGCCGAAAGCCTTTGGTATTGATGGACCTGTTATATCGGCATCGAGAATACCGACTTTTTTGCCAAGTCTTTGCATGGTAACCGCAAGCATAGACGAGACAAGAGTTTTGCCAACGCCACCTTTACCACTGACAACGCCGATAACCTTATTGATTTTGCTGAGTTTATTAGGATTTTCGAGAAAGCTTTCGGGTTTTTGGTCACTGCACTTATTGCTGCATGACGAGCAGTCGTGTGTACATTCACTCATTAAAGTATCTCCTTTAAAAAATAGATTCTCAAGGGTATCTCTAAAAACTCCTTTTGAGAAAAAGTAGCTATGCACGGCATCTGCTGTGTCAACCTCCATCATAGTGCGACAGCACGCTTTCGGAAGGTTTCCTTGCAGCTACCACACCTATCTGATTTTTCCTTAATCAAACGAGTTTTTAGAGGTACCCTTAAAATAATTATAATACAAATTCTGACATATGTCAAGCACTGCTGAAATTATGTTTAACCTGAAATTATTTAGAACACCTCTGAAAACCTGTCTGATAAAGAGAAATCAGATGATGCGCATAAGCGAGTTTTTAAAAATAGGTTTTTATAGATGTCATTTATTGACTTTTTTGTTAAGATGAAGTATAATTTGTATTATAATTGATTTACAAGTTATTAAGGCAAAATCACATAAAAATAATGTATACAAAAATCGGTTTTGGGGGATTAATTTATATGGCACTACATATTATATCTGGAGATATACTAAAAATTGATGCGGAAGCAATTGTTATTCCTGCAAATCCAAGAGTTTGCGTTGGTAGACTTCTTGATAAAAAGGCATATGAAATGGCTGGATTCGATGAAATGATGGCTGCACGAAGAGCAATCGGAGAAATTTCTGTGGGCAAGGCGAAAGTTACACCTGCATTTGCACTCAAAGCAAAATATGTCATTCATGCTGTAACACCTCCATGGACGGGTGGATATTCTGATGAGCCAAGATTTCTTACAGATTGTTTCTGCAATTCACTCAAGCTTGCTACGGAAATAGAAGTAAAAAGTGTGGCATTTCCACTGCTTGGTGCAGGCTCTAACCGTGTTCCGGTACTTAAAGCAAAAACTATTGCTGAAGATACAATAAACGGTTGGCTGCGTTCTCATAAGTCGCAGCTTGATGTTTACCTTGTCCTTGTTCCGGCGGATTTTGAATTGCTGAAGGAACATTTAAATGATGATGTTTATATAAATCATGAACCTACTTTCGAAGAAAAACGTGAATCAGAGCTCAAGAAATATCTGAAGGAACACCCACAAAAAAACAAAGCCGATTTTTTAAAAGAACGTGTACAACAATATATAAACAGATTCACATTAACTAATGCTGAAATAGCAAGAGCTATTTTACGCAGCGAAAGTACAATAAGCAGATTAAAAAATGGAGAAACTAATTCCCCAAATAGAAATACTGTCATTTCGGTTGCAATATATTTGAAGCTCTCAAAAGAGGAACGAAGTGATTTTATGTATTGCTACGGATACGTTTATCCGCAATTTGAAATGGAATTTAATGTTGAAGAAATCATCAAAAGTGGTATTACAGATTTTATTCAGATCAACAATATATTATCTGAAAGAAATCCGCATTGGATTCTGTCAAGCGACAACGATGGTATCAAAAAAACTTCTAAAACAAAAGCTGTCAAGAATAAAAATTAAATGGAAAAGCCGTCTTTAATAAGGCGGCTTTTTTATATGCTTAAAAATCTTGCACAACTTGCATGATTCTTGCATCGGATGCAACGTATTTTTTTGCGTAATGTGATATCATAATTAAGAACTTGTTCCAAGAAAGTTTTTAGAGATACCATTATATTAATGAGTTTCTGATTGAAAACAGAACTGCTGAAAATCTCAGCAGTTCTGAATCATTAATTCTATTTCTTATTTACGTTTTTCAATGGTATCAGGATAGTTTTTTTCGGTATTTTTAGAACGCAGCAAAAAAATTGCCTGTTCTAAAAAATTTATATCCTCATCCGTAAGATTGGTTACATCAAGCGATTGTTTCTTTACTTCGATTCCGAGTAGGTAATCAGTTGAAACGTGGAATACTTTCGCAAGTTTAATAAGCATTTCAGGGGACGGGCAGCGTTGTGATTGCTCATAATAGCTTACTGTAGCTTTTGTTATCCAAAGTCTTTCAGCCAATTGCTTTTGCGTCATACCTGCACTTTTCCGAAGTTCTTTCAAAGTTACTCCAAAATCAACCATTTCAGCACCTCCATTACAACTTTAGTTTACCACATATAAATATAACTATTTTCTAACTTTATGTATTAATATAGTTGACTTTTTAAGAAACGTGTGTTAAAATAATTTGTAGTTTTGATTTCAAAAATAAAATGTATAAGGACGGTATTAATTTATGAAAAAAAGTTTTAAATCAGTTTTTATGGCAGTGTTAGCTGTTGCACTTTGTGCAAGTATGGTGGGGTGCGGTAATAAAAAATCAAAAGACATAGACAACATGACTGAAAAAGATGCAGAAAAGTCCATGGAGAATTTCGATAAGAAATATGGCGAAAATGATGACAGTTCCAAAGCGAAAAAAGAAAAAATTGACCCATTTGAAAACCTCTCTGTGACTTTTGTTGGTACTTCGCCCAACAGTAGTGTTGAAATAAGTGGCGGCAATGACTCTGTTACATATTCACCTGATATAAAGTCTGGAATGAAAAATGGCGATGTTGTAACGATAACTGCTGAAACCGATTATTCTAATATATCTCTTAAGGAAAATAAAAAGCAATACACAGTTGATGGACTTTCTGCATATGCAATGAAATTAGAAGAAATTCCAGATGATATGAAAGAAAAAATGCAGAAGCAGGCTAATGATGCCATAAAAGCTTCAACTGCATCATGGCACCAAGGAGTTTCTTTAAAACAGCTTGATTTTGTTGGCTATTATTTTCTTACTTCAAAAGATGGATTTAATCAAACTCCTTATAACCAATTATACTGCGTTTATAAGGGAACAGCCAATGTAACAGGATTAAAACGTGATGGCGACGGAAAAACGCAAGAAACTGGTGAGGAAACTTTTTATACCTATTATACTTATTCTGATATTATGCTTCTTAATGACAATAAATGCTCAGTTGATCTTAGCTCCGGACAAATGGCTTCAAACACATTTGAGAGTGATTACGGTTACTATAATTTAATTCCAGTATTTTATACATATGATGGATATAAAGATCTGGACAGTATGTTTAGTAACTGCGTTACTCAAATGATAGGCAGCTACAACTATGAATCAACAGTTAAATAACAGGAGGAGATATTTTACGAAAAAACATTTATTTAAACAGGCTCTGAGCCTTACGGCTTCAGTAACAATGGTATTTACAATGGCAGATTTTTCCGTTTTAAATCACAGATATTCTGCAAATGCAGCAGATATTCCTTTGACCGACAGCGACAATGACGGCGTTTATGAAATAGGTACAGCACAGGATTTGCAGACATTTTCAAGTCTTGTAAGTAAGGGCTCTGCAAGTAGAATTAATGTAAAACTTACAGCAGATATTGTAATAAATGAAAAAGAGTTTAGCATAGACAGTTCAACGAAGGCTCCACTTTATGGTGGAAAAGCTATTGACAGTACAAACAAGCCTGTTGAATGGCAGCCAATAGGAAATTCAAACTATAGATATGACGGAACATTCGATGGTGATGGTCACACAGTCGGTGGTATTTACATAGATGGTTCAAATTATAATGATGGGCTATTTGGTTATTGCAATGGCACAATAAAAAATTTAGGCGTCATAAATTCTTACATAAAAGGTTCAGAATATGTTGGCGGTGTGTGTGGAGACGGAGGCACTATTATTAACTGCTATAATACCGGTTATGTAAGCGGAACCGGTAAGAGAGTTGGTGGTGTATGCGGAAATGGTGGCACAATAAATAATTGCTATAATTCAGGTTCTGTAAGTGGAACAAGTGATGATGTCGGTGGTGTATGCGGATATGTTTATACAATAACCAGTTGTCATAACACAGGCGCTGTTAATGGAACGGGAAGTAATACCGGTGGTGTATGCGGATATGTTTATACTGAACGTTCTATAACTGATTGCTATAATAACGGCTTTATCACAGGAAAAGATAATGTCGGCGGTGTTTGTGGATATATTGCTAATGATACAACAATGAATAACTGTTACAATAATGCAAGTGTCAGCGGAAGAGATGTTGTTGGCGGTGTTTGCGGATATTCTTATTACAACTGCACAGTCAGCAGTTCTTATAACACTGCAACCGTTAGCGGAAGAGACGATATTGGCGGTGTCTGCGGATATGAATATCAGAAAGCTGCAATCAACAGCTGCTTTAACACAGGAAAAATAATTGGAACAGGCAGTTATGCCGGAGGTGTTTGCGGAAAGATTTATGATACAAGCAGCACTGCAAGCAGCTGCTATTACTTGACAGGTACAGCCAAAGGTGCAATCAATAGTGGTGATACCGATACTGCTAAGGCTATGACGGACTCTCAGTTTAAATCTGGCGAAGTTGCTTTTCTTTTGAATAATTCATTGAGTGTTGGTGCAATTTCATTCTATCAGAAAATCGGTACTGATAATACACCTGTTTTGAATAGCACAAACGGTACAGTTTACTATGGTTATAAGGACTGCTCAAGCACGGTAAAATCATATAGCAATACTGCTTTATCAGATACTATCATACCTCATACATATGTTGACGGTGTATGTACTGTCTGTGGTAAATCAGAAAAAGAACCAACTGTAGCTTTAGGTGATATTGATAATAATGGCACTATAAATGCAGCAGACGCTTCGATGGCTTTGACAGAATATGCCGCTGTTTCTACAGGTCAGACATCTTCGCTCTCAGATGATGCAAGAACTGCGGCTGACGTAAATAAGGATAAGATTATTAATGCAGGTGATGCTTCGCTTATTCTTACATACTATGCTAAGCTTTCGTTGACAGGCAGTGCATCTTTTGATAATCTTTGATTTATTATTTTCCGACCTTGCTTTATCTGTTTAGATAGGGCAAGGAGGAAAATTTATTGGCAATATAATGCTACTCAATCGTTTAATTTAGAAACAAAAAATCCGCTGTCAGTTTATTCTGACAGCGGATTAATTATTTCCAATTATATTTATTTTATCTCAGCGGGTAATTCTGCTGAAATGTTACTTTCGGATTCGATTCTGCTGAGTGAGTATACAGAATTTCTTTTTGATTCTCTGACAACGAGACCGAAAGCGATTGCGAGTGGCAGAAAGCAAATGAAAGCACTTCTGTAGCCAAGAAACTCTGAAGCAAAGAAAGCGATTACAACGCCAATGTGGAACGACAGAAGTGTCAGACCGAAGAATGCGCCGTGTTGAAGGTCTTTGGGATTTTTTCTCAGCCAGTAGTTAGTGAAGCCTGTAACGGTTTGTCTCAAGTTATTTGTTGAGAATATTGTAGAGCTTGAGAAACCGTCAGCAGAAGCGAAAGCGTTCCACTGAAATGCAGTAGCGAAGAAAATAGGGTAAAGAGCTATAATGAAGTTTACATTTTGCGGGATAAAGCTTACAAGAGAAAGGCATACAGCGTCTATTAAGATACTGAAAAATCTTATATCTGTTTTAGTTTTTCTTTGAATAATAATTGTAGAGAAAATGCCGAGTGCATAGAGCAGAACAGCAATTACTCTTAGAGCAAATTCTTTAAGCGAGCCGCCAAGAAGTGCGATAAACAAGTAAATAAGGTTTGAAGTTTCTGATGAGCCGAAGTTCTCACAGCGGTTAATCAAAGCGTACGCACCGAGAAAACCGCCTACGATTGCCATTACATGGTGAATGAGAGCATCATTGCTGATTTTTTTCATATAATTCAACTCCACAAAAATGACATAAAAAAATCGTCCTAACGGACGATTCAAAATTTAAGTGGTGCGAGTAATGGGACTTGAACCCATACGTCTTACAACACACGCCCCTCAAACGTGCCTGTCTGCCTATTCCAGCACACTCGCATCTCACTATTTTGTTGCCGTCTCTCGACTGCTTTATTATTATATCAGATTTAAACTGATTTGTCAAGGCTTTTTTTGAAAAAAATGAAATTTTTTCAAATTCATGTTTAACATGGTAATTTTAGCTGTTTTAAGTTTTAATTTCCGTGAAAATTAATATTTAAGGCAAACCTACAAGTGCATTTAAGGAATAATTGTAGGTTTGCCATTGAGTTAATTTAACTTTGATTTTGCCTTTTCTGTGAATCTTCCTGAATTGACAACAAACCTCTTATGAGTTCCTTCGCCTATTTTGCCGGCATTATCGAATGCTTCAACATTGAATTCTATTTCTCTGCCGTTTACAGCGATTACAGTTGCCATAGCTTTAACGTTTGCGGCTTCCGGAGTTGCTGAAATATGTTTTACATTGATTTCAGTTCCGACAGTAGTTTCGTCGTTTTCGAGAAACTGAGCGATACATTTGCAGGCTGATTTTTCCATAAGCATAACCATTACCGGAGTTGCAAATACTTCAAGGCTTCCACTGCCGACATTGACAGCGAGAGATTCCTTATTTACGGAAATTTCAACTGATGCGACTGTTCCTGTTGTGATATTTTTCAAATTAATTCTCCTTGTTGATCTGGTCTTTAGGAATTGGACAGCTTGAAATCAAGTCGCCGATGACTCTGTCATAGGTAAGTACATCGAGTTCCTCATTGCGTGGGATTGAGGCATTGTAATTTGTTGAATAAATAGGGAGAGTTTTCATAAAGTCGTTCATTTTCTGAATGAATGCGTCTCTTGGAGCATCAATAACGTTCATTATAACGTATGGCATATAGAAGAGTGACAGCTTTTCTTTTGGAACTGAACTGAAATCTGCACCGTAGTTACTCCAGAGAAGATAATGCTGTTCATAAAGTACGCTGCAATTTGAGCCGTTTATGCCAAGTTGGTCATATACTCCTGAGCCACCTTTAAGAGAAGGGAAGTGGTCGCCAACCATAAATACGATTGTAGGTTCGTCGATTTTTTTAAGGTCATTAAGGAAAGTTTCAAGTTCATCATTAGTATGACCTATCCATTGCAGGTAGTTATCAAATTCTGCATCAGGATTTGCACCCTGATCGTAAGGCTGATGGTTCTGCATAGTAGTTGTGTGAATGTAGATTGGCTTTTCTGATTGTTTAACGAGAGCCTCGACCTGATTGAATACCGTACCATCGGAAATATATGTTCCATAGCGTTCTATCGGAACGGTGAAATCTTCGTCGAAAAGCATCTGATTGAATCCGAAATTGGAGTAAACTTTTTGTCTGCTGTAGAAGCTTCCCATAAATGGATGAACATAAGCGGTATTATAGCCCCAACTATCATAATATTGTGCGAGTGCGGGCTGCTGTCTGTCAGCAAGCTCGCGTTGTGGCATATTAGGGTCATTTAGCGAACGTACAGGAAGTCCGAAAAGAAGTTCAAATTCTGAACGTACAGTAAAGCTTGCGAATGTTGGAGATATTACAGTACCGCCACAGCCTTCAGAAATTGCCTTGTCGAATTTTGCATAAACGTTGTTATCAACATGAAGCTGGTCGAAGACTCTGAAGTCAGCGTAGGCTTCGCTCATAACAACGATGACATTTGGTTTTACACCGTCATGGAAAGTTTCTGATTTATCAACATTTACATTCATAATGTCGTCAACTGTTTCTTCGTTATAGGAGTCTGATTTTACGAGTCTGTTTGAGTAGCTTTCAGAAGCTGTTTCAAGAATGAAAGCAAGAAAGCTGTTACTCTGGAATTTTTCATTAAGTATGAATGAGTTGCTTGCTTCTGTTGTATCGACGTTGAACAAAGCGTAAACCGGCTTTGCAAAAGCAGGAATAGTAATCATAGCGCAACATGGTAGGCAACAAGCACATGCTGTAATTATACGTTTGAGCGGTTTCATTTTAAGCTTTGGATTAAGCCAGAATGATGTGCATATGACAGCAAGAACAATCAGCACATAGATAACAAGTCTTGGAGTAATTTTGATATAAGCGAACGATGAGAGACTTTTAACGCTTCTAAACAATTTCATATCTGAGAGAATAAGGTGATTGCCGTTAGTTCCATATTTGAACAGCTCTACGATGCTGAGCATCGTGTAAGCAAATCCTTGTATCAGAATAGCAATCCAACCTTTTTTAAAAATTGCTAATAGTGCATAAAAAATCAATGAGGCAACAAGAAAATTAAATATCATGACAGATGGGCGTTGAGCGAAAAATTTTAAGAATGAACCTATATATTTACCTTGATTAATTTCTGCCATACAGGAAATAAAAATTGGGAAAATAATAAGGAGCCAAAAATTAAGCCGACTGAATTTTTCAGTATTCACGTTGCGTTTTTCATTAAAAGTATGGATTCCGGCGAAAAATTTTTCCTTTCCTGATTTGAGCTTTTCTTTCATACAAATACCTTCCTCTAAACATAAATGCACTTGATTGTGTACGAATTTCTACATACAAATATAACATAAAGCGTTTGATTCTGCAAGGGAAAATAAAAAATATCATCTGTTTTTCATTTTTTTTGGATTTATAGTAAAATTAAACGATAAAGCAGTGTGGAATTTGTGCATTTTTATATGTTTTTATTTTAACCAGCCTTTAACATTTGCGTCATTTATGATATCATTTATATATTCGTATATATCTTCAGAAACATTTTTTGTGGCGCAGTTTCTGGCTTCAACCTGAGATTTTTCCACATTATGTTCTTTCCATGACTGACCGTTGTTGCGATAGTTTAGTGTCAGAGGCTGTACACGGTCAAGAACGGCAGCAAATTTTGCTTCATTTGAAATTCCGTCCTCAAATTCCCTCCAGAGATTATAAAGCTCATGGTACTGGTCATCAGGAAGAACAGAGAATACTCTTCGTGCTGATTTTTCCTCACGTTCAGCCTTGTCCTTGTAGCCCTCTTTGTCATAACAATAAGTATCGCCGGCATAAATTTCAACGATATCGTGAATGACTACCATTTTCATAACTTTCAGAACGTCAATTTTCAGGTCTGAATGTTCAGAAAGTATGA
Source organism: Ruminococcus sp. (assembly GCA_022641595.1). GTDB lineage: Bacteria > Bacillota > Clostridia > Oscillospirales > Ruminococcaceae > Ruminococcus. Next base: position 22,189 of record JALCDN010000039.1, read on the forward strand.
TTGCAAGCAGTGCAAGATGCCAGCTGTGTTCGGCGTCATTTTCTTTTCGTGGTTCGTTGAGAACGTAGGTTTGGCGGTAAATGTTTTTCATTTTATCGGTTTCAACAAGAAATTCGATTTGTTTTTTAAGACGTTCATCTATCAATATAATCACACTTTCTGTTATAATATGGGCATATTTATATCAGCATTCCGCCGTTTACAGCAATAACCTGTCCTGTAATGAATGAAGCTTTCTCTGAAGCCAGAAAGCTTACTGCATTTGCAATATCATTTGGCTGACCAAATCTGCAAAGCGGTATTTCAGATAGAATTTCGTCAAGGTCTGTTACTGAGAAATCTTTATTCATTTCTGTCATAATGAATCCGGGAGAAACGCAGTTTACCCTGATCCCTGATGGTCCGACTTCACTTGCAAGTGCCTTTGTAAATCCGATAACACCCGCTTTTGAAGCTGAGTAGTCTACTTCACATGATGCGCCACACTGTCCCCATATTGAGGAAATATTGATGATACAGCCGGATTTTTTTGAAATCATCATCGGGAGTACAGCACGGCTGCAATTAAGGACTCCTTTTAGATTTATATTAAGTATCTGGTCAGCTCTTTCCTCAGAAACACAGTGAAACAAATCAATTTCAGAAATTCCTGCATTATTTACAAGCAAATCTAAGCATCCCGATTCAGCAAAAATGCTGTTGACAGCCTTTTTTACGGATTTATTGTCGGAAACGTCAAAACATATAGCTTTACCGCCTGTTTCTTTTGCAACTTGCTGAGCCGATTCACTTGAATTGCAATAATTCACATAAACAAAATACCCTGAATCTGCAAGTTGTCGACAAATTTCCGCACCTATTCCTCTTGAGCCGCCTGTTACCAAAGCTGTTTTCAATTATATGTCAACTCCTTCTAAAGA
>JALCDN010000040.1 GCA_022641595.1 Ruminococcus sp.
TCATAAACAGCTCGGTACAGGTTCCTATTTTGAAAACCATGACTACGCTATCGTAAGAGTCGGCAAGTATGAACCCGGCACAGACGTTGAAGTAAGACTTACAATCCGTCTTAATAATACTAAGCCGGATACCGATGAGTATACTATCATAAAGGACTTCTTTATATACCAGTTTAGTGACGAACTTTTCCATAACGATATAAACCAGCTCAAGGAAAATCAGTGGGATATAAAAGAATATACAAGCAGATATATAAGCGGTACAATAGATGCAAAGGAAGGTCAGCTTATGCTGACAACAATTCCTTCAGAACCCGGCTGGACTGTAAAGGTTGACGGCAAAAAGGTCGATACGGTTGAGGTTCTCAAGGCGTTCATAGGCGTAAAGCTTGAACCTGGAAAACATACGGTTACTATGTCTTACACCCCGCCGGGATTTGTTGTCGGCGTGATAACACTCATAATCGGAATCGGTATCTGCATATTGTTCTATCTTTATGACAGAAAAAATAATAAGATTCTCATTGAACGCATCAGACGCAAAAAACTGCTTAAATCCGCTGACGCAGATGCTATAGCAGAACAGGCTAAGAAAACTTCCGCTGAAAACAAAAAAGTAAGCATTATCAAGTCAAAAGGCGCTGTTTCAAGCATAGATCTGAGCGAAGCTGACAAGATTATTGAAAATGATAATCTGAGCTCCGATAAGATAAAAACAGAAAATGAAACCTCAGATGCAGTTCAAACTTCTGACGATGTACAGCCAACTGAAAGCGAATCCACACAGGTTTCCAAAACAGAAATAAAACCTCAGACAAAGCCAAATACTGCTGCAAAACCTAAGCAGTATGCAAAGAATAAGAAAAAGAAAAAATAATTGTAATTAAAACAGGCGGCTTTAAAGCCGCCTGAATTTTTAGGAGGACGCTATGCTTAAAAAAATACTCGACAATAAGGCTTGTGCCAAATGTCAGCTCTGCTGTATCTTTGAACGCTATGAGGTATGGGAAACACCGGTATTTACCGAGGAAATCAAGAATAAATTACTAAAACTGCGTCCGGATACAAAGTTTATAAGCAAGGACGGCGGGTATATTTTCAGAGTCGAAAAGCTTGACGAGGGTCAGCTTTTCAGCTGTCCCGCACTCGACAAACAGAAAGGCTGTATTCTCGGAGATGAAAAGCCTTTTGATTGCCGTATATGGCCCTATAGAATTATGAACATTGAGGGCAGACGTGCAATTACTATCTCAAATATCTGCGGCGAGCTTTTTAACAGACCGCTTTCTGAACTTGTTTCATTCCTCAAGGACGGTCTTGCGGACAAAATCTTCGCCTATGCCGACTCCCATCCGGAAATTATAAAGGAATATGACGAAATGTACCCGGTTCTCTTAATGGAGAAAAAATAAGACTTAATTACCTGTCCACCTCACAGATACAAGCGTATTTACTGAAAAAACAATGTTTATCAACGCTTTTTTGTCTTATCCGTCAATTGATTTTAAAGGAGAAAAAGCATATAATTAAGTGTAATTGAAAATTATTGTGAAGGAATGAGCGAAATGAGTTCAAAAGTTGTAAAATTCGGCGGAAGCAGTCTCGCCGATGCCAATCAGTTCAGAAAGGTTGCCGCTATCATAAAAGCTGACAAACAGCGTAGATTCGTTGTTCCGTCTGCTCCTGGCAAAAGATTTTCCGATGACGTGAAAATTACCGATATGCTCTATAAATGCTGCGAGCTTGCAGGAAGCGGTCTCAATTTCGATAAGGAATTTGAAATAATTAAGCAGCGCTATAACGGTATTATTTCAGACCTTGATATAAAAATTGACCTCGATGCCGAATTTGCCGCTATCAGAACCGAGCTTAAAGCACGTCCTGCAAAGGACTTCGCTGCAAGCCGTGGAGAGTTCCTTAACGGTAAGGTTCTTGCTGCATATCTCGGATTTGAGTTCATTGATGCTGCTGACGTTATTACTTTTGATACAAACGGCTCACTCCTTCTTGATATAACCGTGAAAAAAATCCGTGAACGTATAAAAACAGTTGAGTGTGCAGTAATCCCCGGCTTCTACGGAAGCACTACAGAGGGCATTGTAAAAACATTCTCAAGAGGCGGCTCGGACGTTACAGGCTCTATAGTTGCAAATGCCGTCAACGCTTCAATCTATGAGAACTGGACTGACGTTTCAGGTTTCCTTGTTGCTGACCCAAGAGTCGTTGAAAATCCGGACGTTATCAGCTTTATTACTTATAAGGAGCTTCGTGAGCTTTCTTATATGGGCGCAACAGTTCTTCACGAGGACGCAATTTTCCCGGTACGTTCAGCAGGTATACCAATAAACATCAGAAATACAAACCGTCCAGATGATGCAGGTACTATGATTGTCTCAGATGACCACGATTTCAATGACGATACAGCAACATATACCATAACAGGTATCGCAGGAAGCAAGGGCTTCAGTACGATTAACATAGAAAAGGCAATGATGAACAGCGAAACGGGATTCGGAATGAGAGTTCTCAAGGTACTTGCCGAGAATAACGTTTCTTTTGAACATATGCCTTCCGGAATAGATACTATGAGCATAACAGTTGACAGTGCAACACTCCAGCCTGTTCGTGAAAAGGTTATGACACAGCTTCGCAAGGAAATAAATCCTGACCATATTGAAATTGAGGACGGAATCGCTCTGCTTGCCGTAGTAGGTCGCAGAATGAAGAATACCCGTGGTACAGTTGCCCGTATTTTTGCTGCACTTGCTCATGCAAGAATAAACGTCAAGATGATTGACCAGGGTTCAAGTGAGCTTAACGTAATCATCGGTGTAAGTGCAAATGACCTTAATGAGGCAATCCGCAGAATTTATGATATGTTTATAAATTCTGAAAAGTAAGAATAAGTTATAAAAAAGGCAGCCGTTAAGGCTGCCTTTTTGTGTATTTAGTTCTCAATATAATGAGGTGCCGAAAGATATCGGTCGCCTGTATCCGGAAGAAGTACAACGATTTTCTTTCCTTTGTTTTCGGGACGCTTTGCAACTTCAACAGCAGCCCATAATGCGGCTCCTGATGATATTCCAACAAGAAGTCCCTCTTTTTTCGCAAGGAGTCTGCACATTTCAAAAGGTACAGAGTTATCTACCGGAATTATTTCGTCATAAATTTTGGTGTTCAGAGCTTCAGGAACAAAATTTGCTCCTATACCCTGAATTTCGTGAGCACCTGAAAATCCTTTTGTAAGAACAGGAGATGTTGCAGGTTCAACACCTATGACCTTTATTTTTTGATTTTTTGATTTAAGATATTCACCAGTACCTGATATAGTGCCGCCGGTACCGATTCCGGCAATGAAAATATCAACACCGCCGTCAGTATCTTCCCATATTTCCGGACCTGTTGTTTTGCGGTGAGCAGCAGGATTTGCAGGATTTACAAACTGACCTGCAATGAAGCTGTCAGGAATCTGACTTGCAAGTTCGTTTGCTTTGTCGATAGCACCTTTCATTCCGAGAGCACCTTCGGTAAGAACAAGCTCGGCACCATAGGCTTTCATAAGGTTGCGTCTCTCAATGCTCATTGTGTCAGGCATTGTGATGATAAGTCTGTAACCCTTTACCGCCGCAATTGAAGCAAGGCCTATGCCGGTATTGCCCGAGGTTGGCTCAATTATGACGGAATTGCTTTTGAGTTTGCCGTCTTTCTCAGCCTGTTCAATCATTTCTTTGGCAACTCTGTCCTTACTGCTGCCGGCAGGATTGAAAAGCTCAAGTTTTGCGAATATTTCCGCATCAAGACCTTCGGCAAATCTGTTAAGCTTCATAATAGGTGTTTTGCCGATTAATTCCATTGCTGACTGATATATTTTCAAAGTAAATCACTCCTCTGTATTTTCGTTTTATATGATAACACGTTGCCAATTTTTTGTCAAGCACATAAGTGTATCTCTAAAGGGTGCTCTAAAAATAAAATTGACAGGGAAGTCCCGTTTGGTATTGACTTTGATAGATAAAAAGTTTATAATATAATGTGTATATGTGTGCCCGTTTATTGCATAATATTTTTATGTGCGACTTACGGAGGTACATTTATGAATAAAAAAATTTATAAGAACGAAATCGAAGAAAATTCAGACGACAATGAAAATGACACATCGACAGATGATAAGCTGCATGAAGCTGAGCTTATCGAAAAATTGGGTCAGAGCGTTTCTCAGAATGCCAAACACCTTATCCACTGCCTGAACGTTATAGGTCAGGTAGAGGGGCATTATGTGCTGTCTTCACAGAATAAAACCACTAAATATGAACACATTATTCCGTCACTTGTCGCAATTGAACAGGACAGAAGCATTGAGGGCCTTATTATTATCCTCAATACCGTCGGCGGCGACGTTGAGGCAGGTCTCGCAATCGCCGAGCTTATAGCAGGTATGAAAACCCCGACTGTTTCCCTTGTTGTCGGCGGTGGTCACTCAATCGGTGTTCCACTCGCTGTAAGCGCAAAATATTCATTCATTGTACCATCGGCCTCTATGACCATTCACCCGGTCAGAATGAACGGTACAGTACTCGGAGTTCCTCAGACTCTTTCTTATTTCGATAAGATGCAGGACAGAATTATTAACTTTGTGACACAAAACAGCAAAATAAGTGAGGATAAATTCCGCAGCCTTATGATGAATACAAAGGAACTTGTGATGGACGTCGGCAGCGTGGTTGACGGCGAAGAAGCCGTAAGAATAGGTCTGATTGACTGCCTTGGCGGTCTTAGCGATGCCATTTCAAAGCTCTATGAGCTTATCGAATCTACCGAAAAACGCTATCCTGACTAAGAACTTGTCTTCACAAGAATCCATGCAAATTTTTGCCTTGACATAAACTAAAATGTGCTTGAAAATTCGCACATATTTCTTATGAATACAAGTTCTAATACACTTCTACAGAATTCAATTTCATTGCTGCTATATCTGACTTTTTTCTGACAAACGGAGGACAAAATGAAACTTATTGACGCTATCATTCAGGGCATTATTCAGGGATTTACTGAATTTCTGCCCGTTTCAAGCTCGGGTCATCTGGCACTTTATCAGCACTACTTCGGCTCATCGGACGAATCAGGACTGTTTTTCTCGGCAATACTTCACCTTGGCACGCTGCTTGCAACTTTCATCGCTTTCCGCAAGGACATAATCGCTCTTATTAAAGAGCTTGGTGTGATGATATGCGACCTTTTCAAGGGAAAACTTTTCAAAACAAAAATGAACCCACAAAGACGTATGATAGTTATGCTGATTGTATCATGTCTCGTACTTGTACCGTGTGTACCGTTCAAAAGCCTTGTTGAGGACGTTTCAGAAAAATATATGATTGTTCTTGGCTGCCTTTTCTTATATACATCGGCTATACTTTTCCTTTCGGACAGATGCGTAAAGGGCAACAGAACTATCGGCGATATTACCTGCAAGAACGCTCTTACAGTCGGAATATTTCAGGCAATAGCACTTTTCCCTGGTGTCTCACGGTCAGGTTCAACAATCGCAGGCGGTCTTTTCAGCGGATTTACCCGTGAAACTGCCGTAAAATATTCGTTCATACTCGGCATACCAACTATACTCGCAGGCTGTTTGCTCGAATTTAAGGACGCTGTAGATGCTTCTGAATCATTTGAAAATCCCGGTGCTTACTTTGTAGGCTTTCTCGTTTCGGCAGTTGTCGGAGTGTGCGCTATAAAAATGGTAAGCTGGCTTGTAAAATCAAATAAATTTACTATATTTTCAATATACACATTAATACTTGGTCTTACAGTAATCGGCTATGAGCTTTATCAGAGAATAGCATAATAAAATTATATAATTCATAATAATGCACCGCATAGTTGGAATTCGATTATGCGGCTTTGCCATACATAATCGGGAAGGAGATACAAAAAAAGAATGGCTCAGAAAAAAAAGAACGGAGCTGCCGAGAAAAATAAAGACAGCAAAAGTAACAGCACTCAGCCAAAAAAGCCTCAGAATACAGAAAGTGCCGCAAAACCTGCAAAGGATTCTGCCGCTGAGCCGAAAAACGAGAAAAATCAGTTCTGGTCTGTGGTACTGTTCGCAATAGGAACACTTGTCCTGCTTATGTCAGTCATTGAGGGTACTTCAGGCTGGAACGGCATACATAACGTTCTTCTCGGTTTATTCGGTGCAGCAGTATTTTTTGTTCCCATAATACTGATATATACATCTGTTCTGATAGGAATGGAAAAAAGTCAGAAATGCGTAACAGGTCGTGCAATATGGGGAATTGCTCTGACGTTCCTGATAAGCTCTGTTATACAGATTGTATTTATTGGCGAAATACCCGGAAAAAATATCATAAAAATGATTGCAAGACTTTATTCGGACGGTAAACAGCTCAGAGGCGGCGGTGTAGCATCAATTATACTTGCAGGACCTTTGCTTGCCCTTTTCGGAGGAACAGGTGCAAAAATTATTTCGGGAGTGCTTTTTTTCGTATTCGTTCTTTTGCTTACAAATGTAGGTATTCTGCAATTCTTTAAAATTATTTTGCGTCCGTTTAAATGGATAGGTCACTGCTTTGTGGGAATAAAAAATGTGCTTTCAGGCGAGGATTTTGAGGACGCTTTCGACGATGATGACGATTCAAGCGATTTTCAGGAGGATATGGAGGCAATTGAACTTGCCAACAGCCGTTCGGGTGCAAATAACTCGTACAGGAAAAAGTACGCTGATGCACAGGACGATACTAAGGAAGCCGATTTTCTTTTCGATGTTCCTCTGCCGTCAGACAGAAATTATAATGCTGCAAAAAATCAAGCTAAAACTCAGAATCAGACTCAGGACGCTAAATCAGCCGAAAAACAGGAAAGCAAAGAATCGTCTCCAAGTAGTGATAAAAGCCTTGATGAGCTTATCAACAGGGCAGCAGCCGACACAAATGTCAAAAAATCCGAAGAATCAAAGGATATTCCAAAAACAGACCTCTCAGAGTATGCTGTTGCGGTAGATAAGCCAAAATCGTCCTACATCAAGCCTTCAACAGACCTGCTGACGGCTGCTGACAATCGTGGAAACAGCGAGGAAGCTTCGGCTGAAATGCGTGAAAAAGCCGAAATTATTGTCAATACGCTAAAAAGCTTCGGAGTCACCGTAAGAATCAGCGATATTTACCGTGGACCTTCTATTACACGTTATGAAATACAACCTGGTGCAGGAGTAAAGGTATCAAAAATCAAAGGACTTGAGGACGATATCGCTCTTTACCTTGCCGCTCAGGGCGTCAGAATAGAAGCCCCTGTACCGGGGAAATCCGCAGTGGGAATCGAAGTTCCTAATACCAAAAAGGATATCGTTACAATAAAAGAAATGCTGTCATCACCGGAGTTCCGTGCTTCAAAAAGCAAGCTCACATTTGCTGTCGGAAAAGATATTGCAGGCAATATTATTCTCGGCGATGTTGCTAAAATGCCACACGTCATTATCGCAGGAACTACTGGTTCAGGCAAATCAGTATGCACACGCTCAATTATTATGAGCATACTTTACAATGCAACTCCTGATGAAGTAAAGCTTATACTAATCGACCCGAAAATCGTCGAATTTAAAGTGTTTGACGGTATTCCGCATCTGCTTATACCAATAGTTACAGAGGCTAAAAAGGCAGCAGGTGCATTGAACTGGGCTGTAAACGAGATGCTGCGCCGCTATACTATTTTCGCAGATGACGGCGTTACGGATATTAAATCCTATAACGCTCTGGCTGACCATAACGAAAATATCGAAAAGATACCGCAAATCGTTATTTTTATCGACGAACTTGCCGATATGATGCTCGTTGCAGGTAAAGAGGTCGAAGACTCAATTTGCCGTCTCGCTCAAATGGGACGTGCTGCCGGCGTGCATCTTGTAGTTGCTACTCAAAGACCTACAACCGATGTAATCACAGGTCTTATAAAGGCTAATATACCAAGCCGTATAGCACTTTCTGTAATGTCACAGGTTGATTCAAGAACAATTATCGATATGGCAGGTGCTGATAAGCTTCTCGGAAACGGTGATATGCTGTATATGCCAATCGGACAGAATAAGCCTGTAAGAATACAGGGCTGCTTTGCATCTTCGCACGACGTTGAGGCTACGGTTGCTTTTGTTAAATCTCAGGTGCAGTCTGAATTTGATGAGGATATTATTCAGGCCGTCGAAAGCTGTATTCCGGTCACAAAAAATGATAAGACAGACTCGGCTGACTCACAGTTTGCAGCAGGCAGTGATGAGGATTACGTCGAAAAAGCTATGGCTGTTGCAGTTGAAAACGGTCAGCTTTCAACATCAATGCTCCAGAGAAAACTGAAGCTCGGCTACGCAAGAGCAGCAAGAATTATGGACGAACTTGAAGAAATGGGCGTAATTGCCCCAAGTGAAGGTGCTAAACCAAGAAAAGTGCTTATGTCACGTTTGCAGTACGATGAGCGACGTGTCAGAAAGCTTGACTGATTCGGAGAATGAGAATAATATGAACGGATTTTTACCAACAACCGCTGAGGAAATGAAAGACCTCGGAATTGAACAATTTGACTTTGTCTACATAACCGGCGACGCTTATGTTGACCACCCAAGCTTTGGCATCGCAATTATTTCAAGAGTTCTTGAATCACTCGGATATACCGTGGGAATAATAGCTCAGCCGGACTGGCATGGCGACAAGGACTTTAAACGCTTTGGCAGACCAAAGCTGGCATTTCTTGTAACTTCCGGAAATATCGACTCTATGGTCGCACACTACACTGCCGCCAAACGAAAGCGTTCAGATGACGCATATACTCCCGGCGGAGTTTCCGGAAAACGTCCTGACCGTGCTGTTATCGTCTATTGCAGAAAAATCAGGGAGATATACGGCGACGTTCCGATAGCTGTGGGCGGTCTTGAAGCGTCCCTGCGCCGCTTTGCACACTACGATTACTGGGACGATGCCGTAAGACCGTCAATTCTTGTTGACAGTCTTGCCGACCTTCTTATTTTCGGTATGGGTGAGCATCAGATAACCGAGCTTGCAGGCAAACTCGCAAACGGCGAGAAAATCAACGAAATTCATGATATACGAGGTACCTGCTATCTGACAGAACCTGTTAATACTCCAATCGGAGCAGCAGAATGTCCTGATTTCAGACAGGTATGCGAAAATAAAACTGCATATGCCAAGGCTACAAGGATTCAGTACGACCAGCAGGACGAGGTGTACGGCAAAACAATTATTCAGCGTCACGGAAATATGATGCTGGTGCAGAATCCTCCCGCAAAGAGCCTTACAACCGAAGAACTCGACAAGGTTTACGCTCTGCCGTATATGCGTAATTATCACCCGTCCTATGAGGCTGAGGGCGGAGTTCCGGGCATAGAAGAAGTAAAATTCTCGATAACCCATAACAGAGGCTGTTTCGGTTACTGTAATTTCTGCTCAATAGCACTTCATCAGGGCAGACGTATAACCTGCCGAAGCGAAAAGTCAGTACTCGATGAGGCGGTAAAGCTTACGCAAATGCCGGATTTCAAAGGCTATATTCATGATGTTGGCGGACCTACTGCAAATTTCAGACATCCGTCATGCAACAAACAGCTTGAACTCGGACTTTGCAAGGGCAAAAAATGTCTTGCCCCAACACCTTGCAAGGCTCTTGTTGCAGACCACACCGAATATCTCGAAATGCTAAGAAAACTCAGAAAAATCAATGGCGTCAAGAAGGTTTTCATACGCTCAGGAATCCGCTATGACTACCTTATGCAGGATAAAAATGAAGATTTTATCCGTGAACTTATAAAGTATCACATAAGCGGTCAGCTTAAAGTTGCTCCTGAACACTGTTCTGCGGTTGTTCTCGACAAAATGGGAAAACCTCATATTGAGGCATACAAGGCTTTCCAGAAAAGATTCTATGAGATAACAAAAGGTATCGGAAAAGAACAATATCTTGTTCCTTACCTTATGTCATCACACCCGGGAAGTACGCTGAAAGAAGCTATTGAGCTTGCGATTTTCCTAAAGGAAAATAATATACGTCCAGAACAGGTGCAGGACTTCTATCCAACTCCTGGTACAATATCTACCGCTATGTTTTACACGGGTCTTGACCCTTATACGCTTGAGAAAGTCTATGTGCCAAAAACTCCACAGGAAAAATCTATGCAGAGAGCACTTCTGCAGTATTTCCGACCACAGAATCACGATATCGTAATTCAGGCACTAAAAAAAGCAGGTCGCTTTGACCTTATCGGCAAATCACCAAAATGCCTTATAGACGGCGATTCTGTACAGCCTAAAAAACAATTCGGAAATAATAAAAATAAATTTTCGGACGGCAGTAAAAAATATTTCGGAAACGATAAGCAAAAGCCGCAAAATGGCAGTTCAAAGAATTTCAAAAACGACAGCCGTACAACTTCAAAAGGCGGTGACAGACAATGGCAAAACACAGCAGCGGCAAACAAAAGAAAACACCGTTAGCACGATACACAGCAATCGCACTCATTGCCGTTGCCGCTGTATGCACACTGCTTGAGGCTCTCGGAATCGACGTAAGCGGCTCGATAAATGCTTTGCTCGGCGGTTCATCAAAAAAGTGCAGTGAGACCGTAAGCGTCGATTTCATTGACGTAGGTCAGGGTGATTGCATACTCGTTCAGTCCGACAAGGGGAATATGCTCATAGACTGCGGTGAGGCTGAACAGGCTGACAAGGTTATAAATTACATAAAGAGTCAGAATATTACAGAGCTTGACTATGTTGTCGCTACACATCCGCATTCTGACCATATGGGAGCTATGAGCAGCGTTATTTCAAATTTTAAGGTAGATAACGTGATAATGCCCGAGCTTCCCGATAAGGACGTTCCGACATCACGCTTCTTTGAGAAATTTCTCGATGCCTGCGACAAAGCAAACCTTAGCATAACAAATGCTGAAACAGGTATGAAAATCGACCTCGGTGAGGCTTGTGCCGATGTTATTGCACCTCCAAAGTCTTGCAACGGTGCAAACGACTACTCAGTCGGAATCGTGCTTACTCACGGTGAAAATACTTTCGTTTTCACAGGCGATGCCGAAAAAGCAGGCGAGGAAAATATGATAAAAAGCGGTCTGCTCAAGGACTGTGATGTCTATAAAGCCGGTCACCACGGCAGTAATACTTCGTCATCGGACGAACTGCTTGACGTTATAAAACCTGAATATGCCGTGATAATGTGCGGCGTCAACAACTCCTACGGTCACCCACAGGACGGCGCACTTAAACGTATCACAAAATATACAGGCAAGGATAATATTTATCGTACAGACCTTCTTGGTACAATTGTATTTAAATCAGACGGCGAAAACCTTGCCGTCACTTCCGAAAGGTGATGCAAATGCTTATAATCGACAGATTTGAGGGCGATATCGTTGTTGTCGAAGCCGATAACAATATGTTGGAGTTGCCCAGAGATAAATTTTCAGGCGATGTGTCAGAGGGCGATATCATAATATTTGAAAATGATATGTATCACGCCGACAAAGTAGCTACACTTGAACGCAGAAGTAAAATTGCCGCAAGACTCAGAAACTGTACCAAATAGGCTACAATGCAGATATTTTTAGCGGACAGACTTCTGAAAATCGGATTAAGGAATGAATTATGCAGTCAGATATTATTATAGTAGGTGCAGGTGCAGCAGGCTCTTTTGCCGCACTTGTTGCCGCTCAAATGGGAAAAACAGTCACCGTTTTCGAGAAAAACGACTTCATAGGCCGCAAACTCAGAATAACAGGCAAAGGCCGCTGCAACCTGACAAATAATTGCAGCACTCAGGAACTTTTGAACAACGTTCCTGTAAATTCAAGATTTCTTTACAGTGCATTCTCAGCATTCAATTCTCAGGACGTTATGGATTTCTTTGAAAATCTCGGCGTATCACTGAAAACCGAACGTGGAAACAGAGTCTTTCCGGTAAGCGATAATGCCGCCGAAATCGTTGACGCACTCGCAAATGCACTCAGACAGTACGGCGTGAAAATAATCCACAAACGTGTCACAAGCTTGATTATCCAAAGCGGTGTCTGCATAGGAGTCAGAGCCGGTGACACTGAGTATAGCTCAAACTCGGTTCTTATAGCTTGCGGGGGAAAATCTTATCCGGTTACAGGCTCTACAGGCGACGGTTATATGCTCGCAGAATCTGCCGGGCACACGATAACCCCGACATATCCTTCACTTGTACCGCTTGTTTCGGTCGAAAAATATTGCTCGGAGCTTATGGGACTTTCCCTGAGAAACGTTGTCGTAAAGCTGTTTGACCACGATAAGCTTATTTACAGCGAACTCGGCGAAATGCTGTTCACTCATTTCGGCGTATCAGGACCTCTGATTCTAAGCGCAAGTTCACATATGCGTGAAATGGAAAAAGGTCGCTATAAGCTGCTTATTGACCTTAAACCGGCACTTGATGAAAAAAAGCTTGATGAGCGTATTCAGCGTGACTTCGCCGAAAATCAGAACAGGGACTTTGTGAATGCCATAAGAAAGCTTTTGCCGGCAAAACTTATCCCGGTTGCAGTGAGACTTTCAGGCATACCGGAAAATCTTAAAATAAATGCCGTTACAAAAGAACAAAGACGAAAATTCGCCGCTCTTCTCAAGGCATTTCCAATAACCGTTGCCGATTTTCGACCAATCGATGAGGCTATTGTCACAAGCGGAGGCGTTTGTGTCAAGGAAATAAATCCAAAAACTATGGAGTCAAAGCTTGTTAAGGGACTTTTCTTCGCAGGTGAGGTTATCGACGTTGATGCCTATACAGGCGGATTTAATCTGCAAATCGCATTTTCTACGGCTCATAGTGCAGCTTTAAATATGTAAAACGGAGTGATATTTTACTATGAAAAAAATCAATGTGGCTATAGATGGACCTGCCGGTGCAGGAAAAAGCTCTATCGCAAAACTTACAGCATCAGAGCTTGGATATATTTATGTTGATACAGGTGCATTATACAGAACAATCGCACTGTATATGCTCGAAAATCACATTGAAAACGAGAACGATATTGTTGCCGCTCTCGGTCAGTGCAAGGTGAGCCTGAGATATGCGGACGGTCAACAGCGAGTTTTCCTTGCTGACAGAGATGTTTCGGAAGACATAAGAAAACCTGAGGTCTCAATGGCGGCATCAAAGGTTTCGGCTATACCACAGGTCAGAAGTCATCTTCTGAGCCTACAGAAGGAAATGGCAGAGGAAAATAACGTCATTATGGACGGCAGAGATATCGGTACAGTCGTTCTGCCAAACGCTGATGTCAAGATTTTCCTTACGGCATCGCCTCAGGAACGTGCTAACAGACGCTATAAAGAGCTTTCGCTGAAGGAGAATTGCCCGACGTACGAGCAAATACTAAATGACATCATTGAACGTGATAAAAATGATATGAACCGCAGTGTGGCTCCTTTGAAACAGGCTGATGACGCAGTGCTTGTTGATACCACAAGTCTCGACCTTCAGCAGTCAGCGGCAAAAATCAGGGAAATTATTGCTTCAAAAATCGGAGGTACAAGGTAATGCTGTATTATCTTGCACTTGGACTTGCTAAGGCATTCTTTTATCTTAAATATAATATAAAAGTCGAGGGTAAAGAAAACCTGCCTGAAAATCAAGCCGCTATTTTCGTGTCAAATCATAGGACGTACGCTGACCCACCACTTATTGCTATATGCTCGTGGAGAAGATTTTCATTTATGGCAAAAGAAGAGCTTTTCAAAAATAAGCTTTTTGGCGGACTTATAAGAAGTCTGGGTGCATTTCCGGTGTCAAGAGGAAAGGGCGATATGAAAGTTATCGACACTGCTGTAGAAAGAGTCAGAAGTGGTCAGAATCTCGCCGTTTTTCCGGAGGGAACACGCTCTAAGGACGGAAAGGTCGGACGAGGTAAAACAGGTGCGGCTCTTATCGCAGCCAAATGCGGAGCCCCTGTTGTTCCGGCAGGAATAATATTTGAGGGCGAAAAATTGAAATTCCGCACGAAAATCAAAGTAGTTTACGGAAAACCTATAGATACAGCACAGTATTATATCGGCGACGCTGAACCGGACCCGAGAAAACTTGTCAAGCTTAAAAATCTGTTTATGAACGAAATAAAAAGTATCGTTGAAGGTGACACGGTTGTGCCGTCTTTGGACGATACGGAGAGCCGTGAAGAAGAATGAAAACAATTACTGTTGCAAAATCAGCAGGCTTTTGCTTCGGAGTCGACAGAGCTGTAAAAATGGTTTACAGTGAACTCGAAAAATCTCCGAGAGTAGCAACACTCGGACCAATTATACACAATACCGATGTTGTCAATGATATGATGGCAAAAGGTGCAAGAATAATTGAGAGCGTCGACGAGCTTGAACCGGACGAACTCGTTATAATCCGCTCACACGGCGTTGGCAGTGAGGTTTACAGACAAATCGAGGAAAAGGGGAACAGAGTAGTTGACGCTACCTGCCCGTTTGTCTCAAGAATACATAAAATTGTTGCGGAAAAAAGTTCTGAAGGATATTATATTCTAATAGCAGGCGATGCGAACCATCCGGAAGTCAAGGGAATTGTTGGTCATTGTGACGAAAATTGCACAGTTTTTAAGGACAATTTTGAGCTAAAAGCATTTTTTGAAAAAAAATATGAGAAATTGAAAAAAAGGGTTGCAATTGTCGCTCAAACAACGTATAATATAGTAGTATGGGAAGAGTGTTTAAAGGTAATCCCAAAAGACGATCCTGATATTGTGATTTTTGATACAATTTGCAATGCTACTCAAGCAAGACAGTCAGATGCGGAAACCCTTTCCAAAGAGGCTGACCTCATGATTGTAGTCGGTGGAAAACATAGTTCTAATACTGTGAAACTATACGATGTGTGCAGCAAATATTGCAAAACTTATCATATTGAAAACGGGGACGAGCTTTTTGCTTTAAATCTGCCCAATGCTGAACATATCGGCATTACTGCCGGAGCATCTACACCGGCTTATATAATTAAGGAGGTACAAACCACTATGTCAGAAATTCAGACAGGCAAGACCGAAGAGGATATCAATTTCGAGGAAATGATTGACCAATCATTTAAAAAAATACATACGGGAGAGAAAGTTACAGGGTACGTTGAAGCAGTCAATAACACAGAAGCTATCGTAAGCCTCGGCACTAAGCACACAGGCTATGTAGCACTTGAAGACTTAACAGATGACCCTACAAAAAAGCCTTCGGATATCGTTAGCGTCGGCGATGAGATCGATCTCATTGTTGTCAAGGTAAACGATCAGGAAGGCACTGTTGCCCTTTCTAAGAGAAAACTCGACGAACAGGCCGGCTTTGAAAAAATTATGAAGGCTAAGGAAGACAATGCCGTTCTCGAAGGTACTGTTCAGCACGTTGTTAAGGGCGGTGTTACCGTTTCCTGCTACGGCGTGAGAGTATTTATCCCGGCTTCACAGACAGGTCTGCCAAGAGGCACTGAACTTGAACAGCTTCTTAAGAAGAAGGTTCAGTTCACTATCATTGAGGTTACTGAGAACCGCAGAAGAGCTGTAGGCTCTATGAAGGCTGTTCTTAGCGCAGAAAAGGAAGAGGCTAAGGCTAAATTCTGGGAAAGCGCTAAAATCGGCGATGTATTCAAGGGTACTGTAAAGTCAATCACAAGCTTCGGAGCTTTCGTTGACCTCGGCGGAATCGACGGTATGGTTCATATTTCCGAACTTTCATGGAAGAGAATCAAACACCCGAGCGAAGTTGTAAGCGTCGGCGATACTATCGAAGTATACATCAAAGACCTTAAACAGGACGAAAACAGAATTTCTCTCGGCTACAAAAAGGCTGAGGACAACCCTTGGGAAATCTTTAAGGCTAAATACAATGTCGGCGACGTTGTTAAGGCTACTATAGTTTCTATTACTTCTTTCGGCGCTTTCGCTCAGATTATCGACGGAGTTGACGGTCTTATCCATATCTCTCAGATAGCTGACAAAAAAGTCGAGAACGTTAAGGATATCCTCTCAGTTGGTCAGGTTGTTGACGTTAAGATCACTGACATCAACACAGAATCAAAGAGAATAAGCATATCAATCCGTGCTCTTCTTGAAGATTCAGCTGACAATTCAGCAGAAGACGCTGAATAATTATTGATTTGTAAAATTACGCCTTGTACTTTACAAGGCGTATTTTTTATACATAAGTATATGATGATTAACCTTAGTCGTATGATTTGCTCTGACAGTGCAACTTAAAATTGTTAAAATGACTAAAATTTAACCGATTGATTAAAATATCTTGACAAAATCAGAACAATATTGTATTATTGTCTTAGTTGGGCTGAATGCCCGCATATTTGAGAGGGGAATAATTTATGAAGCTGAAAAAAATTCTGGCAGCTGTTTCCGCTGTAGCTATGTCGGCAGGCACTTTCAACGTTGTACCTGCACAGCATAACGGCTCAGCACTGAAAACAAATGCCGCAACCACTGCAAGCAACACCAATTACGGCGAAGCTTTGCAAAAATCACTGTTCTTCTATGAGGTTCAGCAGGCAGGAAAACTTCCTTCATGGAACATCGTTCCGTGGCGTGCAGACTCAATGGTAGATGAGGACGGAAATGAAACCGATGAAGTTCCTGGCGGCTGGTTCGACGCCGGCGATCATTTCAAATTTACACTCACAAACGCTTACAGCGCTTCTGTAATGGCATGGGGCTACATCCAGTACAAGGACGCAATCAAAAAAGCAGGTCTGTCAGACGAATATAAGAACAATATCCAATGGGCTATGGACTATGTTCTCAAATGCGACCGTGGTGACAAGGTTATCGGTACTATCGGTGACTTTACAGGAGGCTCGACTGACCATAATATCTGGTGCAGCGCTGAGGTGTATCTGAGAAAACATCACCTCAATAACGGCGACTGGAAACGTCCTTACGACGAAATAGAAAACTCATCAGTTGAGGCTATGGCTGCTGCCTGTCTTGCTGAGGGCTATATGATTTTTAAGGACGAACAACCAGATAAGGCTGCCGATTACCTCAAACACGCCAAGAGTTTGTTTGAACTTGCCGACAAAACAAGAGCCTGCAAGGATGTAGGCGGAATGTCAGGTATGTACAACACTTCATCATGGCTCGATGACTGTATGTATGCAGCAAACTGGCTCTATATGGCAACCGGAGACAAAAGCTATCTTTCAAAAATTGAGAGCGACTATATTCCAAATTACCCGAAGGAAGAACAGTCTGATTCGAGAAAGTACACATGGGGTATGTGCTGGGACGATATGTCACAGCCTGCTGCACTGCTTTATGCTATAAATACCGGAAATAAGGACTGGATTGACCAGATTTCACATCACCTCGATTATTGGATTGACGGTTACGGCGGAAAGAAAGTTTCTTACACTCCAGATGGCCTTGCATGGCTCTTTAACTGGGGTTCGCTTCGTCACGCAACTTCAACGGTATGGCTTGCCGAGCTTGCAAGTGATACAATTTTCAAGGACAATGCAACATTGTCCAAAAAGTACAACGACTGGGCAAAAACACAGATGAATTATGTGTTTGGCGACAACGACCTCGGTCAGTCATATGTACTCGGAATGGGCGACAAGAATCCTACTGCTATTCACCACAGAACGGCATCAGGTATTCACGACGACCACTGGAATGACCTCGGTCAGTCAACAACAAGCAGTGAGGGCTGGCAGACAGAATATGCTCATACCCTTTACGGCGCACTCGTTGGCGGCCCTGATAATACAGGTAAATATGTGAACGATGTTGCACAGTATCAGTATTCTGAGGTCGCTATTGATTACAATGCAGGATATACAGCAGCTCTTTGCGCTTTCATTGACGATTACGGCGGAACAAAGCTTGCTGATTTCCCACCGCAGGAAACTCCTAAGTGGCCTGAATGGGAGGTTGCAGCAGTCCTTAATGGAAGCGGCAACAGCTACACGGAAATAAAAGCATGGGCTATGAACCACACTGCTTGGCCGGCAAGAGTTGTAAAGAATCTTTCGTATCGCTATTATTTTGATGTATCAGAGGTTCTTGCAGCAGGTCTTTCAGTTGACGATATCAAGGTTGAAGCAAAATCTCAGCAGTACGGAGAGGGCGAACAAGGTCATGCCGAAGTAACAGGCCCGTTTAAGTACGAGGGAGACCCAACAGGCAAAACATATTACGCAAAAGTACAGTTTGCCGACGGCAGAGCTATTCAGCCAACAGGTCAGAGCGAACACAGAGACGAAGTTCAGTTCAGAATTTCAATTCCTGATGCCATAAACGGCAAGCCAACCACAGGTGCATGGGACGCTACAAATGACTGGTCATACGACGGAGTTGCAACGGCAACAGACCTTAAAAAGGCAGATTCACTCAATAGCCACATTACAATGTATGCTGATGACGTACTTGTATGGGGTACTGAACCGGACGGCTCAACTCCACAGACAACAACAAAAGGCTCAGATACAACTCAGCCGACAACCAAACAGTCCGCAACAACAGGCAATACATTGTACGGTGATGCAAACTGCGATGGCAAGGTTGATATCTCCGATGTAGTTGCAAGCAGAAGATACCTCGTGGATTCGGCAAGATTTCCGCTTAGCGATCAGGGTATAGTCAATTGCGATGTACACCTTGTAGGCAACGGAATAAATGCTCAGGACGCTGTCGCTATTCAGCAGCTCGTATTCGGAACAGTTACTTCCTTACCAATTAAATAAGCTTTAAAAGAGGGCATTCGTGTCCTCTTTTATTTTTAAAGCTTTTGTGCAAGATTAACAAAAAATACCTTTGTCGTTTAGAATAGTAACCGAAATTTTAAAATACACTTTACTTTTTAAGAGGTTTATTCTATAATATGAATATCAGGTGAAAGTTTGGTGCTTACTATGCGTAAATGCTTTCACATACTTGTGTTAAGTTTAAACGTTCACTTATGATGTAACTGCAATGTTTGCACTGACATTGCGTTATAATATTAACAACTTTATAATTTTTGGGAGGGTAACTAAAATGAAGAGAATTGGCAAAATTGCTTCCGCAAGCCTTTTGGCTGCTGCAATGCTTACTACTTCAACAGTTGCATTCATCGCTCCGATGACTGCTTCTGCAGGCCAGATGCTCGGCGAAACAACATTTGACAAAAAAGGTCTTCCATGGCATACTTGTCAGACTAACCCGGCTTCTCAGACATTCGACATTTCAAACGGCTCTTATAATGTAAAAATCGTTAATCCGGGCGGAAAAGCAAGAGGCGGCGAGTCAAGATGGGACCTTCAGTTCAGACACAGAGGTCTTAAAATTCAGTCTGGTCACACATATAAACTTCACTGGGAAGTAACTGCTTCTAATGCCGGAAACCTTGCAACTCAGATCGCAACACTTGATGGCTCTACTAGTGTTGTTTGGCACAACAATGCAAGCGATTTTGGTCAGGGCTGGAGTAATGTTCAGATTTCAAAGGGCAAAAACTCTTTCGATTCAACATTTACTGCTGACAAGGACATTGAAGTAGGCGAGTGGGCATTCCATTACGGCGGTGCCGGCGAATGGCAGCCTGCTGACTGTTTCCCGGAAGGCACTACATTAAGCTTTGATAATATGTCACTTGAATGCACAACTTGCGGCGATACATATACTGAAGGCTCATGTAACTGGGATCCTTCAAACACTCTCGGAATTATAACTCCTAAGAGTGCTGTTCGTGTAAACCAGGTCGGCTACTACAGCAACCTCGAAAAGAAAGCAACTTATGTTGTCGGTACCGGCGAAGACTATAAAGGTCCGGCTATAAGCGACTTCAGCGTTGTTGACTCAACAGGCAAGGCTGTTTATACAGGCAAGGCTGCTGCTGCAAAGGAAGATTCTTCTTCAGGCGAAAATGTTCAGGTTCTTGACTTCTCAGATTTCAAAACACCTGGTACTTACAAAATCAAGTGCGGCGATATAACAAGCTTTGAATTCACAATCAGTGATGATATCTACAAGGGCGTTCTTACCGATGCTCTTAACTATTACTATCAGAACCGTTCAGGTGTTGATATTACAGCAGATTACATCACTTCATACAATACAAATCCAAAATACAAGCAGTCTAAGGATTCACTTGCACATAAAGCAGGTCATAACCCTGATACAGCTTATGTTCAGCCTAAGTGGGTTAAGTCATATGCTGGCGTATTTGATGGTGATAAATCTTACTCAATCGATGGTACAGGCGGATGGTATGATGCCGGCGACCACGGTAAATACGTTGTAAACGGCGGTATTTCTGTTTGGACTCTCCAGAATATGTATGAACTTTCACTCGCAAATGGCACATCTTCAAAGTTCAACGATGGCGGAGAAATGGTAATTCCTGAAAATTCAAATAAGGTTCCTAATATCCTTGATGAAACTAAGGTTGAACTCGACTGGTTCTTCAAGATGATAGTTAAGTCCGATGATCCATACTGGGGCAAATACGAAGGTCTCGTTTACCACAAGCTCCATGACCACAAGTGGACAGGTCTTGCTTGCCGTCCTGCTGATTATGAGACAGAATGGAAAACTACAAGAATCGTTAAGCCACCATCCTTTGCTGCTACTTTGAACCTTGCTGCAACTGCTGCACAGGCTGCAAGACTCTGGAAGGGTATCGATGATTCTTATTCTGCAACTTGCCTTGCAAATGCTAAATTGTGCTATGAAGCTGCAAAGAAGAACTTCTATCCTTATACTTCAGCTGAAGCTACAAACGACAAGTCACTCTATGCTCCTCTTGACCAGTCAATCGGCGGCGGTGCTTACGGTGATACAGAGGTTACTGATGACTTCTACTGGGCAGCTTGTGAGCTTTATGCTACAACAGGCGATGCTTCTTACTATACAGACCTTAAGGGCTATAAGGACGCTCTCACTGTAACTACAAACCTCAACGGCGGTGAAAACAGCGGCTCATTCAGCTCATTCAACTGGGGCTGCACAGCTTCACTTGGTACACTTTCACTTTACCTCTCAAAGAATACTTCTGATGCTGATAAGGCTACTATTTCTGCAAGCATCAAGAAGGCTGGCGACACTTATGTTGCTCAGGAAAATTCCGAGGGATTTGGTGTTCCTTATAAGGGTGCTACATTTGAAGATGCCGTTAATATCGGTGCAGGCGTAAAGGTTACAGGTTATGAATGGGGTTCAAACTCATTCGTTGTTAACAACGCTATGGTTATGGCTTATGCTTATCAGGTAACAAAGGATTCTTCTTACTTGAACGGCGTTTCTACAGCTCTTGACTATATCTTTGGACGTAATGCAAATGACTTCTCATATATAACAGGTTACGGTACATACCACCTCGAAAATCCACACCACAGACTCTGGTCTTACGAGCTTGATAAGACATTCCCTAAGGCTCCTAACGGCGTTATGTCAGGTGGACCTGGTTCAGGTATGCAGGATCCTTACATCGGCGGTCTTGGCTACAAGAGAGGCGACTTGGCTCCTCAGAAGTGCTATGTTGACTCAATCGAAGCTTGGTCTGTAAACGAAGTTACAATCAACTGGAATGCTCCTTTTGCTTGGGTAATTTCTTACCTTGATGATAAGGGCAACGATTCTGGTTCTTCAACACCTTCAACAGATCCTACAACTCCAACCACACCTTCAACA
Source organism: Ruminococcus sp. (assembly GCA_022641595.1). Lineage (GTDB taxonomy): Bacteria > Bacillota > Clostridia > Oscillospirales > Ruminococcaceae > Ruminococcus. The sequence goes on from JALCDN010000040.1 coordinate 21,716, forward strand.
AGCGTAACTCTTTGGGGTGATGCTAACTGTGATGGTAAGGTTGATATTTCAGACGTTGTTGCAGTAAGACGTTTCCTTGTAAACTCTACAAAGTTCCCACTTACAGCACAGGGTCAGGCAAATGCAGATGTTCAGAACAACGGTGGCGGTATAAACGCACAGGACGCTGTTGGTATTCAGCAGAAGGTCTTCGGCGTAATTACTTCACTTCCAATTGCATAATATAATTTAAAATTTTAGGTGCTTCCGATAGGAAGCACCTTTTTTTACTTATTTGCAAAAAAATATCACCTTGCTATTGACTTTTGCATATATATGTGCTATATTGAAGTTATCTCTTTGCACTGCATTACATTCTTTACAGAATGCGAGATCTACAGTACAAACTGAGCAGGCGACGTTGATAGTAGCGTTGGTCGGGCCGAATTGGCAACAGATAGCGTAATGGTGTATCTGTGGGACAGTTGTATGTTCCATTGGTATGCCTTTTTTATACCATTTTTTAATACTTGCGGAATAAATGACCTCAGATGAAGTGCCATATGAGAAATCAAGACACCGTATTGCAATATTATGCAGCGGGAAACGGAGGATTCTTTTATGACAACCCAAAAATTCAACACGGCAGGACTTACGTCCGCTGAAGCAAAGAAATTGCAGGACAAATTTGGTAAGAACGAACTGACACAACAGAAAAATGACAGCTTTATCAAAAAAGCAGTTCATATTATCTGCGAGCCAATGTTCCTTTTGCTGATAGTTGCTGCAATTATTTATTTTTTTCTTGGCGAAGCTCGAGATGGTGCAATAATGCTGATTTTTGTCATTGGCATGATTGCAATTGACGTTGTTCATGAATGGAAAACTGACAAAACGCTTAGTGCATTAAAGAATTTGTCAGCACCTCATATTAAAGTGGTGC
>JALCDN010000041.1 GCA_022641595.1 Ruminococcus sp.
AAAGCAAGCTTAATTAATTTTCCGTAGAAACCTGCTGGATTAAGTTCGATTTTATCACCGACCATATGTGCTTGCGTAAGATCCGGTGCAAAGAGCTTAAGATCCATCAAATCTGCTTTAACATCAAGACATCTTACATGAATATAATATCCGCCTGATTCAATTGGAAGATATTCTATAACTACTTCTTTGTCCTGTTTTATTTTAGCAAAATACTTCAATGAGGCGAGTATTAGCTTATCACGCTGAGATTTAGGTACGAAGCTTTTCAATTGATGTGCACATATTACACCTTTTTGCGTCAAAGAATAGCTTTTTACATTGTCATCATCAATGATAATTTCGATAGACTTATTATCAAGAAGATAATTAATTGAATCCTGATAAAAAAAGTAATTAATTACACCTGTGCCTACAGCAATATCATAAAGCTGCTCGATTGCAACAGGACGATTTATTTTATATAAAAGATAACAAAGCAGAATATTCAAGGTATGAACATCCTTTATGTCACTGTCTGCCATTTCTGACATTTTATGAAAATTTTCATCCTGCATATTTTCACCTTCTAAAAGTTAGGATAATCAATCATATGAGCAAGAAGTGCAATGCTTACAGCGGATTCAACACATGGTACTGCTCGTGGAACTATGCACGGGTCATGTCTTCCCTTAATATTTAAAATTTCGTTTGTCATATTGCTATAGTCAACGGTTTCCTGTGGCTTTGCAATTGATGGGGTAGGCTTTATTGCAACATTCATTGTAATTGGCATACCTGAAGAAATACCGCCTAAAATTCCTCCATGATTATTGGATTTAGTTTTAACATGACCTCTTTCATCAACGTAGAAATCATCGTTATTCTGACTGCCAACCATTTTAGCAACGTTAAATCCGGCACCAAATTCAAGTCCTTTGACAGCTGGTATTCCAAAAATAAGTTGGGCTATAGAATTTTCAAGTCCATCAAAAATAGGTGAACCAATTCCGGCAGGAACATTTATAGCAGCACATTCAATAATACCGCCAAGAGATTCTCCACCCATTCTTGCGTTTTGTATATCGTCAAACATAAGTTTGCCTTTTTTGTCATTTATAACAGGAAATTCCTTGTATCTTACATCGAGTATGTCTTCACGGCTTACATTGACATTATCAAATGCCGAATCTTTTATATTATGTATAGTCAAAATATGTGCACCGACATATATTCCACGGCGTTCAAGAATTTGCGAACAAACAGCACCTGCAAAACACAGTGGAGCAGTAAGCCGACCCGAGAAATGCCCACCTCCCCTTACATCATTAAATCCTTTATAACGCAATGCACCTGTATAATCGGCATGTCCCGGACGTGCAAGTTTAGATATATTTGAGTAATCAGAAGAATGAGTATCGGTATTCTGGATAAAAGCACAAAGTGGAGTTCCTGTGGTTCTGTCATTAAGTACGCCTGACATTATCTGAGGCAAATCTTTTTCGCTTCGTGAAGTAGTTGTACCATCTTTTTTAGGAGCTCTTCTTGCCATAAATCTACCAAGTTCATCAACATCAATAAATTCGCCTGATGGCAGATTGTCGATAACTACGCCTATTGCTGGACCGTGTGACTCACCGAAAATTGAAATAGAAATACGGTTATTCCATAGTGATGACATTAGCTTTGCCTCCTAAATTGTTGTAATCATTAAAAAATAGCGGATATGATTTTTCCACGGCCTGAGCGTTTTTAATTATGACGTCATTTTTAGCTCTCGTAGCTGCTATTGCAGCACACATAACGATTCTGTGGTCGCTAAAGCTGTCAACTACGCCACCATTAAACGATATAATAGGTTCAATAATCAATCCATCATTATTAACTTTAATTTTACCGCCAAGTTTATTAAGAGTTTCTGAAATTGCAGAAAGTCTGTCACTTTCCTTAATTCTGAGTCGTTTAGCATTATAAATAAAAGATTCATCATTTCCGAAAGATCCTAAAACAGCAAGAATAGGCACAAGATCCGGAATATCAGAGCAATCTTCATTAAAATGACCAAGCATACACTCATTGCCATTATTATAACACATATTTTTAATAATATCAAGAATTTTTCTATCGCCCTGCATACTTAAAGGATTCAGGTTATCAATATTTATATTATTTCCTATTGCATTTGCAACATAATAAAATGCTGCTTGTGAATAGTCACCTTCAACTTTTAAGTTTGCTGGATTATATTTCTGGTGACCCTTTACTTCGTATCCGTCGGAGAGTTTCGTTATATTAATTCCAAAATGTCTTAAAACTTCTATTGTCATATTAACGTATGGTTCGGATTCAAGCTTAGAAGTTAAAATTATTTTTGAATCATTTTCAAGCAATGGTAGTGCGAAAAGAAGACCGGTTACAAACTGTGAGGAAATATCACCTTCAAGAAAGAAATTGCCTCCGCTTAGCTTGCCTGATATGCTAAATGGCATTGTATTGTTATAATTGAAGATTATATTTTTATTGCTGAATTCTCTTATATATGTATCTATAGGTCTTTGCGGCAATCTACCCTGGCCAATAAATTCTGCATCAATACCAAGTGCTGCTGCCACAGGAATCATAAAACGGAGCGTTGAACCGCTTTCACAGCAGTTGATTGTAGCATTTTCAGGTATAGCTGATATACCTTTTACAGTAATATCTGAATTCTCTATAGAAAATTCAGCACCCACAGCCTTTAAAGAATTAATAGTTGCCTCAATATCTTTAGACATAGTTACATTTTTTATTACGGAAACTCCGTTTGATAATGCAGCGCATATCAGCATACGGTGAGCATAGCTTTTAGAAGACGGAACATTAACATTTCCATGCAATAATGATGGAGTAATACATATATTCATTAATCGCCCTCCATCATATTAAAAAATTCTGATACAGTAGTTTTATGAATTATAGATTTGCCGATTTCAGGGCAAAATACATAATTAATATTATTATTTTCACGTTTTTTATCTTTGGTGCAATATGGAAGAAGCTGTGATATATTAGCTGGAACAGTTACCGGAAGATTATATGCCATTACACATTTACATAATTCACTATAAACGCTGGTATCTGAGGCCTTTTCCGTTATATAGCACATACCGGCAGCAACAGCACTTCCGTGAGTATATTTTTTATAATTATAATATCCCTCTACAGCATGACCTATAGTATGACCAAAATTAAGGATCATTCTTTCACCGTTGTCAAATTCATCATGTTCAACAACACTTCGCTTTATGTCGATACAAGTAGAAACAATATAATCAATTATCTCTGCAACATTAGTGATGTTATGAGTAGCAATCTGATTGAATAATTGTTTATCACGAATCATTCCATATTTTATAGCTTCTGCCATTCCATCTGACAATATTTCAGCAGATAAAGTATTTAGTGTCTCACTATCGCATAAAACTAAAGCAGGTTGTTTAAAAGCTCCGACAAGATTTTTTCCGCCATGAATGTCAATAGCGGTTTTCCCACCAACAGAAGAATCAATCTGAGCCAAAAGTGTAGTCGGTATCTGAATAAAGTCTACACCTCTTAAAAAAGTTGCTGCTGCAAATCCTGATATATCCCCGACTACGCCGCCACCAAGGGCTATAATAACGTCTCGGCGAGTAATCTGATTTTCGCATAAAAAGTCATATATTTTATTTAATGTTGATGAGCATTTAGAACTTTCGCCATTTGGAAAAACAAATTTATATGTTTCAAAGCCTGAATTTTGTAATGAAGTCAAAACTGTGTTGCTGTAAAGTGGATCAACAATATCATCAGTAATAATTGCTGCTTTTTTAGTTGAAAGAACTTGAGAAATTAATTGACCACAATTATTTATAGAACCACGTTCTATTATCACATCATAAGGAGAACTTACATTTATATGAATTTTTTTCATAAACTGACATCCTTTTTTTTAAATCTACAGAAAATGACTTCAAAACGAAAAATACCAATTACTTACATTAATTTATTATAACACAGCTACATTTTTTTGTCAAGAAACTGCTTTACAATTTTAAAGAATTAAAGCAAGTAGAGCAGCCTTTCATAGCTACTCATTTGCTTTTAAATTGCATAAGATTTTCTTTTTAAACAGGAACTCCTATAGACATTTTGATTTTATTATTTTCATAATCAATTTTTATTTTGTCGCCATTTTTTACCTTACCATTAATTATCATTGAAGCAAGTTCATTTTCGATAAGATCTGTTATTTTTCGTTTTATCGGACGTGCTCCATATTTTTCTGTATTTTTTGTTTGCGAAATAGCTTTGATAACGTTCTCTGTATATCCTATTTCGATTCCAATTTCTTTAAGCCTGTTTTGCAGTTTCGAAAGAAATTTTCGGCTTATTTTTCTTAAATCGTCATTGTCAAAGGAAGAAAAAACAATGATGTCATCAATTCGATTTATAAATTCCGGTGAAAAACCTTCTGTAATATTTTTCATTATTCTGTTTTCATCAGCTTTTGTTTCATTCTCAGTAAAGCCAAGAGATAATCTTTTATTAGCAGCTTCACAGCCGACATTTGATGTCATGATTATGATCGTATTTTTAAAACTTACTTTTCTTAATGATGAATCCGTAAGGATTCCATCATCTAAAATTTGCAAAAGTATGTTTAAAACATCTTTATGAGCTTTTTCAATTTCGTCAAACAGCACAATTGAATAAGGATTCCTACGGATTTTTTCACATATGCTTCCCTTTTCGTCATATCCTGCGTATCCAGGAGGAGCTCCAATCAGCTTTGCAACAGAATGTTTTTCCATATACTCTGACATATCTATGCGTATCATATTATCTGTGCTTCCGAAAAGTATTTCGGCAAGACCTTTAGCAAGCTCAGTTTTTCCTACACCTGTAGGTCCTGCAAATAAAAATGAACATACTGGTTTGCTACTATCTCTGAATCCTGCATTTGCCCTGTAAATTGCTTTTGAAACTTCAGATACAGCTTTTGAATGACCTATTATCATATTTGAAAGTTTACTTTCAAGTGAATTAAGCTTCTCTTGTTCATTTATGTTAAGCTTGTTAAGCGGTATTCCTGTTCGTAAAGATATAACTGACATTATGTCGTCTTCAGTCAAGCTGTTTTCTTCGCTGACTGAGTTCTTTATGATTTTCTTTACGTCTTTTACGCTTAATTTTCCATTTTTGATTTTCATAAATTCAGAATCTTTTTTTATTAGGCCACTGCTTGTCCGTATCTTAACTCTTGCACAAGCCTCATCAATAATGTCAATTGCCTTGTCAGGTAAAAAACGTTCGTTTACATATCTGACAGACATTTTAACCGCAAACCCTATAATTTCGTCAGTTATCTTGACATTGTGAAATTTCTCATAGCTTTCTTTGATACCACATATTATTTCAGTGCATTCATCTTGATTAGGTTCATATACAGATATTGGTTGAAATCTTCTTTCAAGTGCAGAATCCTTTTCTATTGTTTTTCTGTATTCTTCAAATGTTGTAGCACCTATTACCTGAAGTTCACCTCTGGCAAGCTGTGGCTTCATTATATTTGCTGCATCAATTGCACCTTCAGCGGCACCTGCACCGACTATTGTATGAATTTCATCAATAAAAAGTATAATATTTCCTGCCCCAATTGCCTCATCAATGCAGGCTTTTATGCGTTCTTCAAAATCGCCTCTGTATTTTGCTCCAGAAAGAAGTGACGTAAAGTCAAGTGAAAAAATGAATTTATTTTTAAGCGTGTCAGGTACTGTATTTTGGACAAATAATTTTGCTACGCCTTCAACTATCGCAGTTTTCCCTACACCTGCTTCACCGATTAAACAAGGATTGTTTTTTGTCTTTCTTGACAAAATTTGCAGTACACGTTCAATTTCTTTCTGTCGACCAATTAAGGGTTCATTCTGTTTCAATGCAGCAATTTCTGTGATGTTTTTACCGAATTTAAAAAGGTTAGGTAACTGTGAAGCTTTAGGCTGAACTGCCATAATTATTTCATCTTGTATATCTATCGTACAAGCTATTTCAAGTTGACTTGTTATGGCGTATATATCTCCGCCAGACTTTTTAAGGATAGTATGCCCACTACAAGAAGAATCTCTGAGAATGCTTATTAACATATGTTCTGGAGAAATTTGTTTTTTACCATCGGCTTCGGCTGTTTCAGATGCATTATCAAGTATTTTTTTCAAAGCAGTTGTAAAACAACGCTGGTTAAGTTTTGATGGTACTCCCCTACCTACCGTATCAATGACAGCATCATATGCTACATTAAAGTCGGCACCAGAATTTTGTATTACTGTGCCGGCAAAATTATCGCCGTCATTCATAATTGAAAGTAAAAGATGTTCACTTCCAACATAGGTATGGCCCATTTCTGATGCTATTTTTATACTGCTGTCAATAATTTTCAAAGACTTTCTTGAAAAACGTTCTGAATTCATTACTATATCCTCCATAATATAAGAACATTTATACCGCAACATAAATTTGTATGTTGTCCTTTTATAATTATGCCACCTTTTAAGTGCGATAACGGTCGAATGTGCTATGTCAAAAAAATTGTAACACATTTTTCTAAGCGTCATATTATGTACTATGAAACGGAAGAAAATTCGTTTCGAGTACATTTTATATAAGGAGTTGTTTTTATGAATGGTTGTGGATGTGGTTTCGGAGGAAATAGCTGCTGGTGGATTATTATCCTTGTCCTTCTCTTTATAATTCTTTTCTGCGGATGTGGAAACGGCTGTGGCGGATGTGACAATGGCTGCAATAACGGCTGCGGCTGTGGCTGCTAATATTTAAAAATAGGCTGATGCAGTGTTTTAAGCACTGCATCAGCCATTTAATTTTATTTACTTATAACTTTATTTCGTCTGTTTGTAAGAATTGGTGGTTTTTTACTTGTAATACATTCAGCAGTAATTGTAACCTTTGCAATACTGCCATCAGATGGGACTTTGAACATTGTATCCATTAAAGTTTCCTCTATTATAGATCTTAATCCTCTTGCACCGGTTTTCTGAACAATTGCTTTGCTTGCGATTTCAACAAGAGCTTGATCTTCAACTTCAAGTTCAATATCATCGTATTCAAATAATTTTTTGTATTGTTTTATTAAAGCATTCTTAGGTTCAGTAAGGATTCTTACAAGAGAATCTTCATCAAGTTCATTTAAAGCCGTAATTACAGGAAGTCTGCCGACAAACTCAGGAACCATACCATATTTAATAAGGTCTTTAGGTATAACATACTTAAAAATATTCTGCATTTGGTCTTTTTTGGTAGTTATTTCACCGCCGAAACCTATAGGAGCCTTACCGATTCTTTTTTGTATAGCTTTTTCAAGACCATCAAAGGCACCACCACAGATAAATAAAATATTTTTAGTATTTATGTGTATAAATTCCTGATTTGGGTGTTTTCTGCCGCCTTGAGGGGGAACATTTGAAACAGTACCCTCAATAATTTTAAGAAGAGCTTGCTGTACACCCTCACCACTTACATCTCTTGTAAGAGACGTATTTTCTGATTTCCTTGCGATTTTATCAATTTCATCAATATAAATGATACCACGCTCAGCAGCTTCAACATCGTAATCAGCAGCTTGAATTAGTCTTAAAAGGACGTTTTCGACATCATCACCAACATATCCCGCTTCAGTTATTGTAGTTGCATCAGCGATAGCAAATGGAACATTGAGCAATTTTGCAAGTGTCTGAGCAAGAAAGGTTTTTCCAACACCTGTAGGACCAAGTAATAAAACATTACTTTTTTGCAGTTCTACCTCATCATCACTTTCTGTTTGCTGACTTAGAATACGTTTATAGTGATTGTAAACGGAAACAGCCAATGAAATCTTAGCTTCATCCTGACCGATAACATATTCATCAAGAAAGTTTTTGATTTCGACAGGTTTAAGAAGTTTCATAGATGAAACCTGTTCTTTTGCCTGCTTTTCAGCTTTTTTTTGAGACTTTGTCGCATCATGCCCGAATATAATTTCATAGCAGTAGCATACACATTCATCACAAATATTTGCATTGCCAGCTGAAAACATACTGCCTACTTTATTTTCGCCTTTACCGCAAAAGCTGCAGGATTTAAAACTGTTACTTTGAGCCATTTAAATACCTACCTTTTTGTAATAACCTTATCAATCAAGCCATAATCCATAGCTTCCTGAGCACTCATAAAATTATCACGCTCTGTATCTTTTTCAATTTCATCAAGAGGTTTTCCTGTAAATTCAGCAAGCATTTCATTCATTTTGCTGCGTGTTCTCAAAAGGTGGTCAGAATGTATTTTAATATCTGTACACTGACCGGACAAACCACCTGAAATAAGTGGCTGATGAATCATTATTTCGCTATTAGGCAAAGCGATTCTCTTTCCTTTTGCACCTGCTGCAAGTAAAAATGCACCCATTGATGCAGCCATACCTATACATATTGTTGATACATCGCATTTAATATACTGCATTGTATCATAAATTGCCATGCCATCTGTAATGGAACCTCCGGGGCTGTTGATATAGAGTGAAATATCTTTTTCTGAATCTTGGCTTTCAAGGTATAAAAGCTGTGCTACAACAAGGCTTGCAGTAGCATCTGAAACCTGATCTGACAGCATGATAATTCTGTCATTAAGCAAACGTGAAAAGATATCATATGATCTTTCGCCTCTGCTTGTCTGCTCAACTACATAAGGTACTAAATTGCTCATAATTCATCGCCCTTTCAAAAAATACAAATGTCCCACAGAAAAAGCGCAGCCACGTTAAAAGGTAAGCACATCAGCTGTGGGACAGATAAATCAAATACATAAATCTTTATGTATTATATAGCAAAATTATTCAGCATCAGTTGAAGTAGCAACAGTATTATCAACTACTGCATTTTCCTTGACAAAATCGATAGCCTTATGTACAAGAAGGTCAGTCTTGTAGTCATCCATAGGGATATATCTCTTGATAATTTCCACTGTAGTTTTGTTTGCAGCAGCAACATCTTCTAGACCAGCGTTTATTTCATCTTCTGAGAGTTCAAATTTCTCCAACTCTGCAATCTTTTCGAGAGCAAGTCTAAGTTTTACTTCATTAACAGCTCTTTCTCTGTTAGTTTCTCTGAAAGAGTCCATATCCATGCCGGTATACTGGAAGTAAACATCGATGCTCATTCCCTGTTCACTAAGGGTTTGTTCAAAATTATGAACAAGAGCGTCAATACGCTTTTCATACATACAGTTAGGAATTGGAGAATCTACCTTTTCGATAATAGAAGTCATAATGCTGTTTTCAAATTCAAGATCAGCCTGCTTTACGGCATTCTCTTCAAGTTTTTTTCTTATGTCAGCTTTATATTCTTCAAGAGTATCAAATTCTGTTGCATCTTTAACGAGTTCATCGTCAAGCTCAGGAAGTTCTTCATAGCTAATAGATTTAAGCTTGCACTTAAAAGTAGCATCCTTGCCTGCATATTCTTCCATCTGATATTCTTCAGGGAATTTGACGTTAACGTCGAATTCGTCACCTATATTATGACCGACAATCTGTTCTTCAAAACCAGGTATAAACTGACCACTTCCGAGTTTCAGAGGATGGTCTTCGCCTTTGCCACCTTCAAATGGTTCATCACCAAAGAAACCTTCAAAATCAAGTATAACCTCATCGTTAAGTTGAGCAGCTCTGTCATCAACTGAAACAATTCTTGCATTTCTCTGTCTTATTGATTTAAGCTGATCGTCAACGTCTTCATCTGTAATATCCTTGACAATTTTAGCAGCTTTTATGCCCTTATAATCGCTGATTTCAATTTCAGGTTTAGTAATGCAGACAGCCTTAATTTCGACACCTTTTTCCTTATCAAGAGAGAGAACTTCAACCTGTGGTCTGTCAACGAGCTGAATTTTATTCTCAGTAACGGCAGCATCAATTTCAGGACCTATAAGACTATTTACGGCATCTTCGTAGAATACGCCTTCGCCGTACTGTTTTTCAGCCATCTTTCTTGAAACTTTGCCTTTTCTGAAACCTGGCAGAGAGATATTTTTTTTCTGTTTCTGATAAGCAGCCTCGACTGCATTTTCAAATATAGTCGGATTGATTTCTATGATCAGCTCCGTTGTGTTCACATCTGTTTTTGTTGATGATTTTAAACTCATTTTAAGCTTCCTCCATTATTTTTTAAACACGCTTTGTTCATTATATCATATTAATTATGTTTTTTCCATAGAATTTCAGCACTTCTCCATAACGTACAATTTATATAACTTTTTCAGGAATAAATTGTAAATAGTCACTGGAAATCAGACTGAAAAATATGTTGTCATAGAAGCCTTTAACGCCGAGTGAATGCCCTTTGCCATGTATATGACCATAATAGCATTTTTTCACATTATAGCGATAAAGAACGTCAAGTATATCATAATTAAAATTGTTACCATAGATTGGCGGATAATGCATAAATACAATTGGTTCAAGACCGCATTCAACAGCTACTTTAACTGAAACCTCAAGCCGCTGAGCTTCTCTTGCAAGAACCTTTGCATCTGAAGGTTCATTTGGCATATTTACCCAACCACGAGTTCCACATATTCCATAATTCTCATATTTGAAATGGTTATTATGGAGTATATATATGGTGTCAAAATTATTTTCCTTGAAATATAAATCCATTTTGTTTTTAGTGGTCCACCAATAATCATGATTACCTTTTAGAATAATTTTTCTACCAGGCATATCGTTGATAAATTTGAAATCATCATAAGCCTGTTGAAGACTCATTGCCCACGATATATCACCTGCAAGAACAATAGTATCGTCAGGTTTAATATTCTCAAGCCAATTTTTTTTAATAAGTTCCTGGTAATTATTCCAACCATTGAAAACATCCATTGGTTTATCAGGTACACCAAGACAAAGGTGTAAATCACCGATTACGAATAAACTCATTAGATTTACCGTGAATTAAAGTCCGAGATTCTGTAAAACAAAGTTTTTCATATCGTCTTTTTCAATTGAAACATTAAATCTTTTTGTTTTATTTTTCAAAGCGGCGAGAGATTCGGGAACATCATAGCCTGAAATGCCATTGAGATGATCAATCATTTGATATTCGTCCATATCAGGGATTTTTCCTTCAATTGCTTCAAGCACACTTGAACTGAATTTATATGGACTTGCCGTAGAAGCGATTAAAGTTTTTGTATTATCACTGGTTTTCGCTTTGTAATCATTATAAACTTTAACTGCGACAGCAGTATGCGTGTCACAAGTATATGAATATTTGCTATAAATATCATGTATAGTTGCCTTTGTGTCGCTATCGTTACAGAAACCTGCACAGAAATCATTGACAAGAAGCTTTTTGATTTCATCAGTTACCTCATATCTGCCAGTTGTAGCAAGCATATTGAACCACTCTTTTATCTGTACATCATCGCCATTTGTCAGTATGTACAGTAAACGTTCAAGATTGCTTGAGATGAGAATATCCATTGAAGGAGAACAAGTTGCATAAAAACTTCTGTTTCTGTCATAAATACCTGTATTGATAAAATCTGTCAGAACGTTATTTATATTTGATGCACAAATAAGTTTGTTAACAGGAACTCCCATTTGTTTTGCATAATATGCAGCAAGTATATTTCCAAAATTACCTGTTGGAACTACAATGTTAATTTTTTCACCAGCAGTAATCTGTTCATCTTTTACAAGAGAAGCATATGCTGAGATGTAGTAAACAATTTGTGGTGCAAGACGACCCCAGTTGATTGAATTTGCACTTGAAAATATCATCGATTTTCTATCAAGAGCAGATTTTATTTCATTATCAGTAAATATAGCTTTTACACCATTCTGACAGTCATCGAAATTGCCTTTAATTGCACATACTCCGACGTTTTTACCATCCTGCGTTGTCATCTGACGTTTTTGCATTGAGCTTACACCCTGTTCAGGATAGAAAACAAGAATCTGAGTACCTTCAACATCTTTAAAGCCTTCAAGAGCTGCTTTACCGGTATCACCTGAAGTTGCAACAAGAATGACGATTTTTTTATCAAGTTTTATTTTCTTTGCAGATGTTGTAAGAAAGTATGGGAGAATCTGTAATGCCATATCTTTAAAGGCACAAGTAGGTCCGTGCCAAAGCTCAAGCATATATGTACCATCAAAGAGGTGCGAGATCTGTGTAATATCCTCTGTTTCAAAATTTTTGATGCTATATGCATTATCAGTACAATAATGGATTTCAGCATCTGAAAAATCAGTAAGAAATTTAGAAAATACAAAGAAAGCTCTGTCAGAATAATTCATATCAGCGAGTTTAACTATTTCATCCATTGAAACTGATGGTATGCTTTCTGGAACAAAAAGTCCTCCATCAGCAGAAATGCCTTGAGTTATTGCCTGTGCACTGCTGACTCTGATGCTGCTGTTTCTTGTGCTTTTATAAAACATAGTATCACCCTTTATTAAAATATGATATTATAGCCCGTGGTATCAAATGCATTTTTAATGTAATCTAAGCTATAAAATTTTTTACCGTCAAAGATAACTTGTGCTATATCGAATCTTGGCTGAAGCATTGTAGGATTTCTTTTACAATATTCAGCTGCTGCTTTTATTATAAGCCTTTGCTTGCGTTTTGTAACTGCTGAAAATCCTGAACTTAAGCTATCGGGACGACGTGTTTTTACTTCCACAAACACCAAATAGTCGCTGTTTGCGGCAATAATATCTATTTCACCGCCTCTTATTCTGAAATTTCTTTTTAGAATTTGAAAACCGTACTTAATAAGATATCGGCAAGTTAGTTCTTCACCTATTTTTCCCGTTTCACTATTTTCCACTGTAAAGCTTCCTTAAAAATGTTTTACGATGAATTTCAGAAGGACCATATTTTAAAAGCAATTCAGTGTGTAACTTAGTGCCATATCCTTTATGCTTTTCAAATTGATATTGAGGGTAAGTTTCAGACAATTTTCTCATGTATCTGTCTCTTGAAACCTTTGCAAGAATTGACGCAGCTGCAATTGAAGCCGATGTGGCATCGCCTTTTATTAAAGTTACAACATTCTGATCAACATCAGGTGCTTTATTACCATCAACAATTATTATGTCAGATTTTGAATTAAGACCTGATATAGCTCTTTTCATGGCAAGCATAGTTGCTTGGAGAATATTAAGTCTGTCAATTTCCTCAACCGAAGCCGTGGCAACACACCAAGAGATTGATTTCTGAACAATAATATCATAAAGAAATTCACGTTTTTTCTCAGACAATTTCTTGCTGTCATTTATGCCATTGATTCTAAGATCATGAGGTAAAATAACTGCTGCAGCGTAAACGTCACCAGCAAGAGGACCTCTACCTGCTTCATCAACTCCGCATAAAACAGGGTAGTCATTTCTTATTGCATCGTCATAATCGAATAAATCGAAATCAGCCATTTGAAAAATCCTCCGGAAGTTCAAGAGTAATTTTGCCGAGTTTACCACTTCTGAATTCATCAATAATAGTAATAGCAGCTCTTTCAAGGTTAATTTCGCCGCCGCTAAGTAGCATACCACGCTTTATGGCTATTTTATTTATCAAATCCAAACCACTGTCATCATCTGAAATCTGAATTTTATATCGAGATACCAAGGCAGCGGGATATTTAGCTGATAAATATGTTAAAAGCTTCATTGAAAGAGCCTCAATATCAAGAATATCATCATTTATAGAGCCGGTAAATGCAAGCCTTACAGCAATTTTCTGGTCTTCAAATTTTGGCCATAACACTCCTGGCATATCAAGAAGTTCAATACCGTCATCAATTTTAACCCATTGTTTGGTTCTTGTAACTCCAGGTCTGTCTTCAACTTTTGTTTTTTTTGACTTAGCCATTTTGTTTATAAATGATGACTTTCCAACATTTGGTATTCCCAATATCATAAGTCTTATTGGCATTCCTACAGCGCCCTGAGATATACGTTTCTGAATAGTTTCATTTAAAACCCGAGTTTTTAAAATAGGAAGAAAACTTTTAATTCCTTTACCTGTTTTGCAATCAATTGGAATTGCAACGACATTATTTTTTTTAAAATATGCTATCCATTTTTGTGTTGATGGTTCGTCGGCCATATCAGATTTATTAAGTAAAACCATATGTGGTTTGTCCTTTATAAGCCTGTCCATTTCCGGATTATGACTACTTAGCGGTGTCCTTGCATCAAGAATTTCTGCAACTCCGTCAACAAGGCTAAGGTTTGATGCAATCATACGCCGTGTTTTTGTCATATGTCCAGGAAACCACTGTATATTTTTCATTTGAGTATTATCCACTTATACCTCCGTTTAGCTACCAATGAAAC
Source organism: Ruminococcus sp. (assembly GCA_022641595.1). Taxonomy (GTDB): domain Bacteria; phylum Bacillota; class Clostridia; order Oscillospirales; family Ruminococcaceae; genus Ruminococcus. The sequence goes on from JALCDN010000041.1 coordinate 14,384, forward strand.
CAAATTCACTGAAAGGTGAGACTCTGAAAACCGCTTTTCCAAGAATACTTTTTTTAGATACGAGACCTATAGATACATCACGGCTGTCTCTTGAAACAGCCCTGTTATCACCCATTACAAAAACATATCCATCAGGGACTGTGAAAGGATATTTTCCTGTAAAAGCACCTTCATCCTTATGAGTAAGTCCGGTAACATAAGGCTCATCAAGCAAAACATCATCTACATAAACATTACCTGTTTTAAAATCAATGTTTATTTTCTGTCCTTCGCAGGCTATAACACGTTTTACTATATGTTTGTTGAGGCCGTCTCTGTATTCTAGAGTATTATCGGCACTGAAAACCACAGATTCACGACAGTCAATAATAATAATGTCACCTTTTTCCGGAGAGCCAAGCCAAGATGTTATCAATAATTTCTGATTTGATAACAATGTCGGAACCATAGAATCACCCTTTACAGTAGCAATTCTTAGAACAAAAGTAAAAAACATAGTAATGACGAAAAGTGAAATAAATGTAGTTTCAATGACACCAATTGCTTCATCAAAGATATGTTTTTTAAGATTTTCGCTTATTCCGCTCATAAAAGCAGACCTCCGATTTAGAGAATTTTGAATTCGGATAAAGGCGAATATCTCAGCAAAGCTTTACCGTAAATCTGTTCTTTTTTAATAAGACCGACATATTGATTGCGGCTGTCAGCGGAATTATTTCTATTATCGCCCATTACAAAATAGTAACCATCCGGTACAGTTAGTGGGTAATTAAAAGCACCATCATTTTTCAATGTAAGTTCCTTAATATATTTTTCATTCTGAACTTTACCATTTATTGATAATTGACCAGTTTGAAAGTCAATATTTATAGTATCGCCGCCACATGCAATAATTCTTTTTATGATACATTCATTTAAAGGATCACTTGAATTTTTTGTAACAAGTCCTGTTGTATTGTCAAGGAGATAAGCCGCATCATTATCAATAATTATAATATCGCCTCTGGAAAGATTAGGAGCAACAGTTGACATAAATATTTTGTCATCCGGATCAAGCGTCGGTTGCATTGAATGACCGAGGATATTCACAGGATGTAGCAGATAAGTAAATATCAGAATAACTACAAATATTGTCAGAAATGTAGATTCTGCAATTTCGATCACATCATCAAAGAACTTATTGCTTTTATTTTCATTGCTTGCAGTAGGATTTTCTTTTACCTCAGAAATTTCTTCATTATCGCTCATTATAATATCCTCATTAAATTAATTAATATTACGTCATAAAACATGCTTATACAGTCAAAATAAGCTTAATACCATTATAAATTTAAAGCAAAAAAGGGACATTCCTGTCCCCGTGAAAAAGCAGGAAATGCATCGGACAGAATTAACTGTCCGAGCATAAATATCATGCCTTCGCTTAGCGAATCTGTTCTTTAACCTTAGCAGCCTTGCCGACTCTGTCACGAAGATAATAAAGCTTAGCTCTGCGTACTTTACCGCTTCTAACGAGTTCAACCTTATCAACTACAGGTGAATGAAGTGGGAAAACTCTTTCGATACCGCAACCATGAGCAACACGTCTTACAGTAAATGTTTCACTGATACCACCATGCTTCTTAGCAATAACAGTACCTTCAAAAATCTGAATACGACTTTTGTCGCCTTCCTGAATTTTAACGTGAACCTTAACAGTATCACCCACGTTAACCTGTGGTACATCTGATTTCATACTTGATTCGCTGATCATTTTAAGTGCATCCATATTATATTCCTCCTAAATTTCCGAACATTCTTATCGGTGCTGTACTGAATCGCAGAACAGACAAAAATTACATACATATTAACATATGTAAAGCCGACAGCGGACTATTCGATTTAATGTCTTGCGGCATTAATTCTCATCTACAAAATGCAGACGGATTTCAAATGCTTTATAATGATACCATATTTTTTGGTAAATTGCAAGTGTTTCAAAAAAATTTTTTTCCGTCCGAACAAATAATTGCATTTCTGCATATTTTAACGCTTATATTTTTATTTGATATCTCATTTATGAAAGCATTTGTAAGAAGCATAGGATTGTAATTGCTTTGAGTACCAGCAGGCAATCTCACGTTAAAATCCAAAGAATCTTGATTTTGAGTAACATTAGTTATTTCAGATAAAGCTTTTATATCTGTCTGAACCATTCCTTTTTTAGTTTTCTTTTCTACCAGAATGCTGTCTTTTTGCATAAATTTCAGAAATTCTTGCAATAATATTCCACTATCTTCTGTAGCAATAGATGCGCCGTACTCTGCAAACGCTATTTCAGTTATTTTTTTCTGTGGAAAAGCAACAGAATTGAAGAGGATACCTTCTGGCATAACATTATTTAAACGATTCTTTATTTCATCAAAATCCACTTCTTCATTGAGATTGAAATCCATATTTTCGCATTTGCTTTCGAAGCCGAGAGACAACGCAAGTGCAAATGTTATATATGGACGAGGATTATAGCCTTCAGTATACCATATTGGCAAGCCTGAACGATTAAATGCTCTTAGCATAAAACGATACAAATCAAGATGTGAAATATACTTTGCACGTCCATTTTTTTCAAAAACCGTTCTTATTTTAATCAAAGCATTTCACTCCTGTTTCATTTACGATTCCGCATCCAGAGCAATTATCACGACAATTAGGTGTCGTAAATCCTGCTCTTGCAGTTATATTTTCTCTTATCAAGAAGTCTTTTGTAACATAGTAGTCCATATGATCCCAAGGCAGAATTTCATCATATTCTCTTTTACGATTTGCGTAAAATTCAGGTGAAATTCCGCACTCATTAAATGCTTCCATCCATTTTTCATATGAATAGCATTCACTCCAGCTATCAAATTTGCAGCCTTTAAGCCAAGCTTTGTAAATTACGTCTGCTATTTTTCTATCACCTTTAGCGAGAACAGCTTCAAGAATGCTGACTTTCGGGTCATGCCAACTTACTTTGATTTTTCTGTCGTTTACTGAATCAACAAGAAGTTTCTGTTTATGTTTTATTATTTCCATTGTATCCTGTGGTTCAAACTCAAACGGAGTAAACGGTTTAGGAACGAATGTTGCAGTACTTATAGATATCTGAACCGGTCTTCCTCTCCTTCCGTTAAGTACACTGTAATATAAGTCTACTATGTGATGGGCAAGCTCAGCAATACCAATTATATCTTCATCGGTTTCTGTAGGAAGTCCCATCATAAAATAAAGTTTAACTGTATTATAGCCGCCTTCAAATGCAATACGACAAGTATTCATTATTTCTTCTTCCGTAATATTTTTATTTATTACATCGCGAAGTCTCTGAGTACCTGATTCTTGGGCAAAAGTTAGTCCACTTCTTCTGACTTTCTGGATTTTTTCAAGAAGTTCTTCAGAAAAATTATCTATTCTCAGTGATGGCAGTGAAAGATTTATTTTTCTTGATTCTGTATAATTAATAAGTGTAGAAAGCATTTTATCTATTTCGGAGTGGTCACTTGTACTCAAAGATGAAAGTGAAAGCTCATCATATCCTGTATTTTCGCAAATTTTTTTGGCTTCATTATAAACGGTTTCAGTAGTTTTTTCACGGAAAGGACGGTATATAAATCCTGCCTGACAAAATCTACAGCCTCTGATACAGCCTCTCAGTACTTCAATTGTTGCACGGTCATGGACTATTTCGGTAAAAGGTACTACAAAATTATCGGGATAAAAAACCTTGTCGAAATCTTTGATTATTCTTTTCTTTACGGTAGCAGGTGCATTGTTTGCAGGCATTATAAATTTTATAGTTCCGTCATCATTATAGCCTATATTGTACAGTGACGGAACATAAACGCCTTGTATTTGTGCAGCTTCAATAAGAAATTGTGTTCTTGTGCTTCCTTTGTCTTTATATACCTTATAAAGGTCCATAATTTCAAGGTTGACTTCTTCTCCTTCGCCAAGTATAACGAGATCAAAAAAATCGGCCATAGGTTCAATATTGCATACACAAGGACCTCCTGCTACGACAAGAGGAGCAAGCTGTTCTCCCCTGTCTTTAGCATATAGAGGGATTCCGGCAAGATCAAGCATATTCAGGACATTGGTATAAGATAGCTCATATTGCATCGTAAATCCTATAAAGTCAAATTCATTTACTGGCTGAAGATTTTCGAGTGTATACAGCGGTATGTTATTATCCCTCATAATTTGTTCAAAGTCAGTCCAGGGAGCAAAAACACGTTCGCATCTGAAATTTTCTCTTGAATTTATTAATGAATACAATATTTTCATTCCAAGGTGTGACATACCTATATCATATGTATCAGGAAAACAAAATGCAAAACCCACATCTGTATTATCTTTGTTTTTTACAATACTTCCTACTTCTCCGCCAATATATCTTGACGGTTTTTGTACAGAAAGCAAAAATTTTTCAATTTTATCTTTTAACATTATTTACTCCTATTATCTCGATATTTCTTTACATTCAAATTATATCACAGATTTTAATCAGAGTCAAATTTGTCTTTAAAGTAATTGTATCTAAAGAAAAATCTCCGCTTTTGTTTTTAAACATTGGCGGAGATTCAGAACTTCATATCAGTTAAACGAACTTAAAACATCATTATCTGAGATTAAAAGCAATTATATATCTGCTTTTCTGCTTTTGCCGGAATGTTGGCTTTCGCTTGAAGACTGAGATGATGTTTTTGAATTCTTATCGGTCTGTGGAACTGCTTCCTGCTGATCACCCATGCTGCTCTGACGATTATTATTTTTATTCATAATATTCACCTTTTCTCCGCACTTACGGCAATGTATGACCACAGTTCGTGCGGAAATTTCTGTAGTCATATAATCAATGCCGTCAGGTACTGATTTTAATTGAACCTGCATAGATATTATGGACTTCTATTATGATATTATTCAAAATTTATTAAATTTTAGTAAAACGTCTTTTATCCCCTGCCATACCAATAAACATTGATTTAGGACGAGCCCAGATTTCAGCGTTTCCGTAAAGTGCTTTGTATACAACCAGTTCTTCAAGGGTTTCACTATGGCGAGCTTCTGCAATTACCTCATATTCATTGCCTTTAAAGTGACGATATTTTGCTCCGATTACAATTTCTGTCGGTTGATTTGCATTTTCGTCTGAATTTTTATCAGAAAGGAATATATTTTCATTGCAATTGTTATTGCCAAGATCAATATTTTCTTCAGTAAGAATCATTGATGTAAAAGGTGGCATTTTAATGCTGATATTTCCGTTATTGACTTTGAATTCATTACCCGTCAGTAAATCAGTAAGATGATTGAATTGTGTTCCAAAACTCAGCTCATATTCATTTTCATCAAGGTTTAAAGCAACATACATTACTTTCCCATTGAGTTCTTTTGTAAAAAGTAACTGCTGATTCCTAATGATTACAGTATGATATTGACCGGTTCTTAATGATTCACACGCTTTATAAATTTTTCCGAGTTTTATAATATGTGCATAAGTGTTCATATCTGCATCAGGAATATTATTCAGATCAAGACATGGTCTTAGATTATCATCTGAATTATTTTCCTTGCTACCTTTTATTCCGTATTCGCTTCCATAATAGATTGACGGAATGCCAGGCATTGTATAAAGCAAGGTATAAACAAGCGGCAGATATTCAGGTTTTGTAAGAGTACTTGCAAGTCTGTTTACGTCATGATTATCAACAAAATTATAAAGATTTATACCTTTATAAATTCCGTTATCACCTGATTGACGGTTGATTGAGTAATTTATCTCAAAATAATTTTTCTCATTATGAGATGAATAGAGGCCCTTGTAGCATTCATAATTTGTTACGCTGTCAAGCATCTCAGAATTAGCCCAACGTTTGTAGTCACCGTGAATAATTTCCCCCATAAGCCAGAACTCAGGATTTTTCCCTTTACAGAAACTTCTTATTCTTCTGAAAAAGTCAAAATCTATGCAGTCAGCAGCGTCAAATCTTATACCGTCAATTTTGAATTCCTCAATCCAGTAATTTATTGCATCTATAATATGATCACATACGCCAACGTTTCGCAGATTAAGCTTTACGAGGTTATAATGTCCGTTCCAGCCTTCATACCAGAAATTATCACCATATGGGCTTCGTCCGCCAAAATTCAGATTCTGAAACCAACCACAATATCCTGAATTCTGACCATGCTCGCATACATCTCTGAACTGAGGAAAATTACGTCCGACATGATTAAATACTCCGTCAAGTATAACTTTTATGCCATTTTCATGCAATTTATTGCATATATTTCTGAATGAATTATTATCGCCAAGTCTTCTGTCAATCATTTTGTAATCTGTTGTATCATATCCGTGTTCAGCAGATTCAAAAACAGGACCAAAATAGACAGCGTCTACATTCATTTCCTTAAAGTGATCTATCCAGTCAAGAACTTTTTCAAGGCGATATACTATTTCTCCGCCATCATTTATTTTTGGAGCTCCGCAGAATCCAAGAGGATAAATGTGATAAATAATTGCATTATCATACCAACTCATAAAAACATCCTTTCATATTAAAGCTACTGATTTATGCTTCCTTCAAGATAATATGATGCTTCCATATCAGCTACGCTTAAAGCAAAAGCAAGTGGAAACATTTCAAAAGCTCTGCCAATTGTATTTCTGTCTTCAATACCGGAAAAGCCCATGTGATATCTTATTGCAAAAGCCTCTTCCCTGCTTAATCGCATAAAGCCTGATACAATATAAACAGATTTTTCTCCGTGTCCGTAAGGAAGTGTATCATTTATTGTATAGTATGGAACTTTTTCCCATACGCCTTCTGAATTTTTTGAATTTCGATAATCAACAGAATAAAAGTTTATTTTGCATAAATCATGAAGAAGTGCAACAATTGCTATAGTTTCGTCATTGTAATTCATTCCGTAGACTTCTGAGGTTTGCTTTCTTGTCAGATAATCTTTAAGGCAATGATAAACGTTTACGCTATGAGTTACGAGACCGCCCTCATATGAGCCATGATATCGTGTGCTGCTTGGAGCTGTAAAAAAATCGCATGGTGGTGTCTGAAGGTATGAAAGCAGCTTTTCAGCACCGGGTCTTGATATATTTTTGCTGAAAATATCTATAAATTCTTCCTGAGATGTCATATTTTGCCTCCTGAAATGAAATAATAATGTCTTATAATTAAACTCTAACAACTACATTATATCACGTTTTTGATTTTTTTCAACCATCTTATAAAATTTAACATTTGAAAACAAAATTCATTTGATCCTTTAAGAATAACAATCACAGATGATTAGATATGGCATTAACATAAAAAATTATTATAAAGTCTTTAAAAATTAAAATTTCTGCCGATGTATAAAATGTTAGTAACGTATGTTTAGATTTTTTTTGCTTTTATAATTTTAGTAATATGTTTGATAAATCAGGTCTAAAGGAAGTGATTATTTATGAATATACAATTTAACTCTGTTAATGGCTGTAATAAATTCAACAGAATTTCAAATTCTTCAAAAGCTGTTTCAAAAAATACTGTTGTTGATTTTCCATCATCTGCAATGAGAAACGATGTGATTTCAATAAGTGCTGATGCTGTAGATTACTCAAAAATTTCCGACATAAAAAAATCAATTACCTCAAATGCAACTAATTATAATGACACAGAAAAAATTGATTCACTTAAAAAGCTTATATCAG
>JALCDN010000042.1 GCA_022641595.1 Ruminococcus sp.
TGTTCCCCTTATGATTTGGTTATAGATATTATCAACGGCAAGGCCTGGTGACCTTGCCGTTTGGCTTTTTGTAAAGACACGGGATTATTTGGCGGGTACGAAAAAATGAATAAAAATGCTGCTGCAGTGTTTTATACACTGCAGCAGCATTTTTTATTTAAAACCTTATTATCTACCGGAATCACTTTCACCAGTTATCTTATGCAACCCAAAAGCTAATGTCATCAAGCTGTCTCCCAAATGGACACTTTCAACGATTATGTCACTATGTTCAAATTTCAAGTCATAATGACTGAAATTCCAGAATGCCCTAATACCATATGAAATTAGCTGTGCAGCAGCAGCAGCTGTTTCCGTTTTAGGAATACAAAGTACAGCAGCTATAGGCTTTTCAGTTTTACAAAATTCTTCAAGTAAATCAGTCGATTTCACTTCAAGTTCGCCTATTATCCTTCCCTGCACATCAGGATTGGAATCAAAAATACCAATCAATCTGCAACCACGTTTTTCAAAATCTATATGAGTTGCAATGGCTTTTCCAAGATTTCCAGCACCAAGAAGAATCATTGGACTTATAGCATTAACTCCAAGTATATTACCTATTTTTTCACGTAGCTCTTTAATGTTATATCCATAGCCCTGCTGTCCGAAGCATCCAAAGCAATTAAAATCTTGTCTTATCTGTGAAGCAGTAGAACCCATTCTTTCAGACAATTCTCGTGATGAAATTCTTAAAGCTCCCTGATTTTCAAGCTCTCCCAAAAATCGGTAATATCTTGGAAGTCTGCGTATAACCGACGTGGGTACTGTTGATTTAGACATTATCTTTAACCTTGCCTTTCTTTATTGATAGGACAACTGCATTTGCAATGGCAAATTACTTCATCATATCAGCCAGTCTGTTGTTAATTTCTATAAGAAACTCCTTGGAATTAACTTTTTTTCTGTTATTAAGCTTCGAAATCATATAAAGATCGCCAGTCATAACACCATCTTCAATTGTATTGATCGTAGCTTTTTCAAGCTTGTCAGCAAAACTGCAAAGTTCAGGAATATTATCAAGCTCACCTCTTTTGCGAAGTGCACCGCTCCATGCAAAAATAGTTGCAACTGAGTTGGTTGAAGTTTCCTCGCCTTTGAGATGCTTATAATAATGACGCTGTACTGTTCCATGTGCAGCTTCATATTCATATATTCCATCAGGAGATACAAGAACTGAAGTCATCATTGCAAGACTTCCGTAGGCAGTTGATACCATATCAGACATAACGTCACCGTCATAATTTTTGCAAGCCCAGATATATCCACCGTGCGAACGGATTACTCTTGCTACTGCATCGTCTATCAAAGTGTAGAAATACTCAATTCCAGCAGCTTCGTATTTTTCCTTGTATTCATTGTCATATATTTCCTGGAAAATGTCTTTGAAGCGATGGTCATACTTTTTAGAAATGGTGTCCTTTGTAGCGAACCAGACATCCTGATTTAGATCGAGTCCATAATTGAGGCAGGCTCTTGCAAAACCGGATATACTTTTGTCGAGGTTATGAAGTCCCTGAATGATACCGTCTGAGCTACTGAAATCATGAATAAGCTCTCTTGTCTCGTTGCCGTTTTTGTCAGTCACAACAAGCTCTGCTTTTGAGCCTTGAGCCACTCTCATTTCAGTATTTTTGTAAACATCTCCATATGCATGACGAGCTATGGTAATAGGCTTTGTCCACGTTGGAATGTATGGTTCAACACCTTTGACAAGTATCGGTGTTCTGAATACAGTACCATCAAGTATTGCACGGATTGTACCGTTTGGTGATTTCCACATTTGACTTAGGTTATATTCGGGCATTCTTGCTGCATTAGGTGTAATTGTTGCACATTTTACAGCAACTCCATATTTTTTAGTTGCTTCAGCACTGTCAAAAGTTACTTTATCTTTTGTTTTTTCTCTTTCTTTAAGACCAAGGTCGTAATATTCAGTTTTGAGTTCAACGTAAGGATTAAGCAGAATATCCTTTATCCATTGCCAAAGGATTCTGGTCATTTCGTCGCCGTCCATCTCAACGATCGGAGTTTTCATTTGAATTTTAGACATAAATACCTCCATAAAATAAAGAATTAAAAGCTACATTTGTTTTGAATATTAATAACACTATTTCATCAATTCTCTGGTATAATCAAGCAATCCGCCTGCAAGCATAATCTTTTTTGTACGGCCGCTAAGTTCACAGATTACTTTAATTTTCTTTCCATTAGTCTTGTTAATAACAGTAAACTGAGATTCACCGTTTTCGACAAACTTTCTTACATTTTCAAGAACGAGCTCATCTCCCTGAGAAATTGAATCATAATCTGTTTCATTTGCGAAAGTCAATGGGAGAATGCCTGCATTTATAAGGTTTGCTCTGTGAATACGAGCAAATGACTTTACAAGAACAGCTTTTACACCGAGGTACAGTGGAGCAAGTGCAGCGTGTTCACGAGATGAACCCTGACCATAATTTGAACCGCCTACGATTATACTTTTACCAAGCTGCTTAGCTCTTGTTGGAAAACTCTCATCGCATACAGCAAAGCAGTGCTGTGAAATAGCAGGAATATTTGAACGAAGTGGAAGAATCTTGGCTCCAGCCGGCATTATATGGTCTGTAGTTATGTTGTCGCCGACTTTAAGTGAACATGGTGCGTCAATTGTTTCCATAAGAGGTGCTGTTTCAGGGAACGGTTTTATATTAGGTCCTCTTAGAATTTCAACGCTGTTCATTTCAGCTTCAGTAACAGGAGCAACAATCATATTATCGTTAATTGAGAATATTTCAGGAAGCTTAAATTCAGGCATTTCACCGAGTTCTCTCGGATCTGTAAGAACACCTGTAAGTGCAGATGCAGCAGCAACCTCTGGGGAAACAAGATAAATCTGACCGTCCTTAGTACCTGAGCGTCCTTCAAAGTTTCGGTTGAATGTACGAAGTGAAATTCCTTTTGAGTTAGGAGACTGACCCATGCCGATGCAAGGTCCGCATGCACTTTCAAGTATTCTTGCACCTGCTTCTATCATAACAGAAAGAGCACCGTTCTGAGCAAGCATATTAAGAACCTGTTTTGAGCCAGGAGCAATTGCAAGCGAAACATCTGGATTCACAGTTTTTCCTTTTAAAATATGTGCTACTTTAAGCATATCAAGCAATGATGAATTTGTGCATGAGCCAATACAAACCTGATCAATTTTCATTTTTCCGATTTCGGAAATACTCTTTACATTATCAGGTGAATGAGGGCAAGCAGCAAGCGGTTCCAGTTTGGAAAGATCAATGTTAACTTCTTCATCATATACAGCATCAGTGTCGGCATAAAGAGGAGTCCATACTTCTTCACGGCATTGGGCTTTAAGGAACTTCTTTGTTATTTCATCTGAAGGGAAAATCGAAGTAGTTGCACCAAGCTCAGCACCCATATTTGTAATAGTAGCACGTTCAGGAACTGAAAGTGACTTAACACCTTCACCACAATATTCAATAACCTTACCAACTCCGCCTTTAACTGAAAGTCGTCTTAAAACTTCAAGAATTACGTCTTTTGCAGCAACCCAAGGTGAAAGTTTTCCTGTAAGATTAATTTTTACGATTTTAGGGCAAGTAATATAATAAGCACCGCCACCCATAGCAACAGCAACGTCAAGTCCGCCTGCACCTATAGCGATCATACCGATTCCGCCACCTGTAGGAGTGTGACTATCGGAGCCTATAAGTGTTTTACCAGGAATACCAAATCTTTCAAGGTGAACCTGATGGCAGATACCATTACCAGGTCTTGAGAAATAAATACCGTGCTTTTTTGCAACACTGCCGATAAAGCGATGGTCGTCGGCATTTTCAAAACCGTTTTGGAGGGTATTATGGTCTATGTAAGCTACAGAACGTTCTGTTTTGACTCTTGGAACACCCATAGCCTCAAATTCAAGATATGCCATTGTACCTGTAGCGTCTTGAGTTAGTGTCTGGTCAATTCTGATGCCGATTTCCTTACCTTTGATCATTTCACCGTCAACAAGATGTGCTTTAAGGATTTTTTCTGTTAATGTTAAACCCACTTTAACCATTCCTTTCGTAATTCGCAAACTGTATAATAGTATTTTACAACAAAACTACACTGTTTGTCAAGAATTTCACAATAGAAATTAATATATATTTCAATTTTTTTTATTCATGGAACGAATGTATTTAAAAGTTTCTTTTTCACCTTTTATAGCAAGCATCACAAGCAGTTTCTCCAACAGTTCTGATGTGGCAGGATGTATCATACGTCTTTCCTTACCGGGTAAAAAGTAGCTGAGCGGTTTTGAGTCATCATATTTTTTCTTATTGTACGTTTTGCTTGCCGCAACCCTGTCACAGAACATTTCTATAACAAAAATCACAGGCATTTCAATTGGAGTAACAGCTTTTGTTTTTGGATCATAATCAGTCCAGTATTCAAAATGATGGCGGTTTCTGCCTTTATGGTGCATCCATGCATCAGAATAACCTTTTGCCTCACGTTCGCCCTCGTTAGGGCTTCTGTTGCCTTGATAATATTTAACTCCTTCCCAAAATTCTGTTGGAGAATACTTTGACAAGTCATGATTAAGACCACGCCATATTATTCCGGCTTTGAAGCAATTGGCAATAACTTTGTGACGATGTTTATTAATTGTATGAAGATGCCCAAAAAAATTTTTTATATACATATTAATGCCAGCTCTCTACTTTATATTAAGAACCGAATCCTTTTCTATCAATTTTCCACATATTACTTTTCTTCCTTCACGATATGAGTGATCTGATATTTTTTTTACTATTATTTCGGCAGCTGCAAAAGCCATCTTTTTTAAATTCACCTCAACAGTTGTTATTTTTGGGATACATATATTAGACACAGTGTAGTTGTCATACCCAACTATAGAAATATCTTCCGGAACTCGGCAACCCTTTGACTTGAGTGCAGAAATAACTCTGAATGCAGTTTCGTCACAATTGCATACAAATGCAGTAGGCATTACTTCAGGAAATTTAATTTTTGTATAAAGTAAACCATACTCATTCCTGTCATTTAGAGTCCAATCCTTATTGTATTCAAGATTGTTTTCCATAATACATTTTATATAGCCGAGAAATCGGTCTTGAATACTACTTGTATCAGTAACGTTTCCAAAAAATCCTATTTTTTTATGACCCATTTCTATTAGATGATTAGTAATTATGTATCCGCCGTAATAATTGTCTGAAACAACAGCATCAACATCATATCTATTGTCATAAAAATCCACAAATAAAACCGGCAAAGTAATTTCACTCAGCAATTTTATGTAACATTTTTTCATTTGTCCTATTACAATTAGTGCATCAATCTTATTTTCAGCTATCATTTTTGGAATTACTTGATTTTCTTCATTTGTTGAACTTACCGATTCATATACGGTATAAATGCTAAGTTCAGAAAGGCGATTTGACACGTTTGCGGTCAGCTCCCAATAAAATGTTCCTCTATCACCGACAAATCTTTCAGCCGTTAAAATTCCAACGCTTTTACCAGCTTCTGGACGCTGAAAAACTTTTTTCTCAGATTTCGTATGTGATGCTTTGTATCCCATTTTTGCAGCAGTTTCACATATTTTTTTACGAAGTTCTTCACTTACGCCGTCTTTTGAACCAAGAGCATTAGATACTGTTACTACGCTTACGCCAAGCTTTTCTGCAATATCGCTCATCTTTACTCCGTTTTTCATTATAATTCCCCTATTCTTTAATTAATTGTTGCATCATATAATTCTTTAAAGTTATCTTTATCTTAATTATAGCATACTTTAATTAAAAGAGAAAGAGGTTAATAAAATTTTGTGATTTTTGTCATATTTCATAATTAAAATTTGGTTGTAATATAAAAATATACAACGTTAGTACCTTGATTAAATTTTTGAAAACTTTAATTTATCTATTGCATCCTGCACAAAAATGTTGTATAATATCATTGTATAATTTTATTTTATTTCGTAATTGCACGATTTTTAGTTATTTTTGATTTATTTTCATAACGTTGCTCTACTTTAATATCATTTCTATAACGTACAAATTTTCCTGATTAAAAAAAGATATTCAGGTTATTATTAAAGAACAATTTTACAAGGCGGTAACAAAATGGTTTTCTCAAGTCTTTTTTTTATTTTTCTATTTTTCCCTTTGTGCCTTTTTTCTTATGCTGCATCAGGAAGCATTCATAACAAGAATATTGTGCTTATAGTGTTTTCTCTCATCTTTTACGCATGGGGAGAACCTTTATATGTTTTCTTATTACTTGCAAGCACATTTGTAAATTTCTTGGCAGGCCTTTTCATAGGTAAGTATAAAGGAAAATTTCTTGACTCCTTTTCAACCTTCTTTGCAGTGGCTTTCGACATAATTATGCTTGGCATATTTAAATACAGTGGCTTCATTATTGAAAACATAAATTTAATTTTCCATTCAAATTTTAATTCACCTGATATTCATCTTCCTATAGGTATAAGCTTTTATACATTTCAAATCATTTCTTATGTCATCGACTGCCATTGGGAAACTGTCACTCCTCAAAGAAATTTCTTTAAACTTCTTATGTATATTTCTCTTTTTCCACAACTCGTTGCAGGTCCAATTGTACGATACAGTACAATTGAAAAGGAAATCGACAGCAGAAAAGTTAATATAAAAGATATCTCTTATGGACTTAACCGACTTATTATCGGACTTGCAAAGAAAGTACTTATTGCAAATAATCTTAGCATTGTTGTAGAAAGTATGCTTGGTTCACCACATAATTCAACATTTTTTAGTGCATGGTTTGGTGCTGCTATGTATGCTTTGCAAATTTACTTTGACTTTTCAGGATATTCGGATATGGCTATAGGTATGGGAAGAGTTTTTGGATTCCACTTTGATGAGAATTTCAACCACCCATTTATTTGTCGTGACGTTACGGAATTCTGGCAACGTTGGCATATCTCTCTAAGCACGTTTTTCCGTGATTATCTCCTCTATATTCCAATTTTCGGAAAAAGACGTAAATATGCCGGACTGTTCCTTGTCTGGTTCTGCACAGGTCTTTGGCATGGTGCAAGTTGGAACTTTATTTTATGGGGTCTTTATTATGGTCTGTTTATTTTCTTTGAAATGAAACTCGGAAAAAAACAAATAAAAAAAATCCCACTTTTTATTCGCCATGTATATAGCAAAATTGTTATTGTTATCGGCTTTGGCATATTCTATTACGAAGATCTCGGAAATCTTGGATGCTTCTTTAAAAATATTTTCGGATTTGGCAGCAACGGCTTTATATCATCATCCGATAAAATTACTTTCGTAAATAATGTCTATCTAATTATAGCTGCTGTGATTCTTTCATTTCCTGTCATCTCTTTATTTAAAAAAATGTCTGAAAGAATTTACCCTGCAAAAATTTGTATTTCAGCCGTTTCAGCTTTTTGTATGCCGATTATATTGCTGATTTGCAGCATAATGCTTGTTGACGCAACAAAAAACCCATTTTTGTATTTCAGATTTTAAGAGGTGCCTTTAAATGCCAGATCAATCAAATATTAAAAAGAATGAAAGCTTTGAACTTAGTAAATCACGTTCTAATAAGCGAAAAAAACGTATTATTTTGGAAAGCAAAATCAGTATTATTAACACCATATCTATTCTCTTTATCTTTATTGTTGGTTTTCTTTTTCTTCTTGTTTTTAAACGTGATACGGTTTCAAATGAAGAAAACCGAAATCTCGCTTCATTTCCGGAATTTTCTTTTCAATCATATTTCAGTGGGGAATATACTGAAGCTGTTACTAATTATTACAACGATTCCGTCCCTCATAGAAGCTTTTTTAAAAAAATTATTGCTTCAAAGTTACTTACTTTAAAAGGCAAACAGTATGGCAATGACCGTATAGTTATTTACGGTTCAGCGGCATCAAAAGACAAATCAGATGTTGCTAAAACTACTTCAATTTCTCTTACTTCTCTTGCTCTTACAACTATGAAAGCAGTTACAACCGTAACCACTACTGTTACTACAGTACCTGATATTAATAACCCAGCAGCAGATGGAATGATATCAAATAATATTGTTGTTGTCAACAAGCGTGGTCTTATGCTATTTGGAGGCAGCTTCGCAAACGGTCAGGAATATGCTTCTTCTCTCAACGAATATAAAAAGGCTCTTGGCAAAAATGTTAAAGTTTATTCCATGGTCTGTCCAACCGCAGTTTCATATTATATGCCAGAAAATTATCTTGACCTGACAGCAAGTGAAAAAGAAAATATTGATAATATTAATTCCTACCTTTCAGATGTTAAACCAGTTGATGTATTTACGGCTCTTCTTTATCACAAAAATGAAAATATCTATTCAAGAACAGATCACCATTGGCTGCCTCTTGGTGCTTATTATGCAGCAAAGGCTTTTGCCAAAGACGCTGAAGTAAATTTTGCTGAACTTAACTCAACTAACTATGATACTGTTTCACTTCCAGGATATGTAGGCACTCTCTATGGCTATACTCAAAGTGCTGACCTTATCAATAATCCTGAGAATTTCGTTTACTATATTCCAAAAACAAATTGCACTGTTACAAGATATACAACCTCCTTTACCGATGGCTACAGCGATTCTCTCCTGCTGAATCCTAAAAATATGTCCACTTCAAGTTACTATATGGTTTTCGGCGGCGATGAACAAATCACACAAGTTAATACCTCATGTAAAAATGCACGAACGCTCGTCATTTTCAAAGACAGCTACGGTAACGCTCTCGTTCCTATGCTGACAAGCTCTTTTGAAAATATTTACGTCTGTGATATGCGATACTTTGATCTTAATGCTATTTCATTTATTCAGCAGGTTGGTGCTACTGATGTACTGTTTGCTATGAACACTTTCAGTGCTACCGGAGGTAATCACGATTATATCGAGCAAAACAGAGTAAAATAACAGGAGGCAATAATGTATAATTTTGATTTTCCTTTCGATAATCAATCAATTTTAAGAAACAGAAAAAAAATTGTAAAGTCACTGCTTAATGACGGATCACTGCGTCTGAAAACAAAAATTGCTGTACTTGCTGGTTCAACTGCAAATGACATAATTAGTTCTCTTGAATTGTTTCTATTGAATTTTGGTATTGAACCACAGTTTTATTTGTCAGATTACAATAAATTTTGGGAGGACGGTGTATTCGGCAATGCTGAACTTGATGCGTTTTCGCCGGATATTATTTACATATTTACAACATCAAGAAATATAAACTTCTTTTCTCAGCCGTTTTCAATCTCTGCTGATACTGCCAATAAAAAAATTTCAGAAGAATTTGAACGCTTCAAGCTTCTTTGGATTAAGTTGTCAGAAAAATTTAAATGCCCGATTATTCAGAATAATTTTGAACTTCTTCCATATCGCCAACTTGGAAATTCTGATTGTTGGAACATTTATGGCTTCTCTAATTTTATAACAACTCTAAATTTCAAAATGTCCGATTATGCACGCAATAATAACGGATTTTTTATAAATGATATCAATTACCTTTCAGCTTGCTATGGAATTGAAAAATGGCATGACAATGAAGTATGGTGTATGTATAAATGTGCTATGTCTATTAACGCCGTTCCTGAAGTTTCCTATAGCGTTGCCTGTATCATAAAATCTATTTATGGAAAAAATAAAAAGGTTATTGCACTTGACCTTGATAACACACTTTGGGACGGTGTAATTGGTGACGAAGGTGTCGATGGCATAGAAATCGGCAATGAAACCGCTGTTGGTCAGTCATTTTCTGAATTTCAGAAATTTATTAAAGCATATTCAAAACTTGGCATTATTCTTACTGTATGCTCAAAAAATGATATGGATAATGCAATTTCAGGTCTTAATCACCCGGATTCTATCCTGTCACCATCAGATTTTGCTTCAATTAAAGCTAACTGGGATAGTAAAGACAAGAATATCGAAGCTTCTGCTTCAGAGCTATCTCTGCTTACTGATTCATTTGTTTTTGTTGACGATAATCCTGCAGAATGCTCTATTGTTACCTCTCAGCTTCCGGAAGTGTCTGCAATAAGTTTCGAATCAGTATATGACGCTATGTACAAGCTTAGTAGATTGGATTTTTTTGAGATTACTTCAATATCTTCAGATGATATGAAACGTGCTGAAATGTATACTGCAAACGCAAAACGTTCTGCTCAGCAAAAGCAATTTGCTTCGTATGATGACTATCTGAAAAGTCTTGATATGACAGCTATAATTGAAGATTTCAAGCCAGTCTACTTAAAGAGAATTACTCAGCTTACAAACAAAAGCAATCAGTTTAATCTGACTACAAAAAGATATACAGATTCAGAAATGCTCTCTGTATTTCAAAGCAATGATTTCGTTCGCCTTTACGGTCGGCTTGAAGACAAATTCGGTGACAATGGCATTGTATCTGTCATAATCGGTAGAAAATTTAATAATATTCTTGATATCGAACTGTGGCTTATGAGCTGCCGTGTTTTAAAACGTAATATGGAATTTGCTATGCTTGATTGCCTTGTAAAAAAATGCTTGGATCTTAATATATCAGAAATTCACGGGCATTACTTAAAAACTTCAAAAAATTCAATGGTTTCTGAATTATTCAGAGATTTTGGTTTTACAATTACTGAACTTCTTCCTAATGGTGATTCTTCATGGAAACTTATGATTTCAGATTACAAACAGAAAAATTATTCAATTAATGTTAAAGAAAGCGAGTTTACAAAAAATGAATAGATCAGATGCTCTCAAAAGACTTACTGCCGTTTTTCAGGACGTTTTCGACGATTCTTCACTCTCCATAAGCGATTCAACTACTTCAAATGACATTGAAGACTGGGATAGTATAGAACATATCACTCTGATTTCTTCTGTCGAAAATGAATTCAAAATGACTTTTAAAATGCGTGAGGTTTCAGGTATGAAAAATGTAGGCGAAATGCTAAACATTATTTGCGAAAGAGCAAAAAAATGACAGTTCCTTTCATTTTTCGTTTTTTCTTCCAATTTTACAATTATTCCGCTTAATATCCTATTGTAATTTGTTTTTTTATGTGCTACAATATTCTTGAAATTCATATTTTTAGGTGCTCTTACTTTTCAGAAATTTGAGAAGACACCAAAATTAAAGGAGTCAGGCTATATGCCAAATCAAAATACATTTAATGAAACTTTACCAATAGACGATGATAATATCTGCAATGTCATTGCCGGCAGAAATCCCGTTATTGAAGCAATTAAATCCGGTACTGCAATTGACACTGTCTACATAAACGGCAATGGTGGAAGCCTCGGCCTTATAAGAAACTTAGCAAAAGATAAACAAATCGTTGTCAAAGATGCTCAGGATGCCAAACTTAGCCAACTTTCAAACGGCGCTTCTCATCAAGGTGTTGTAGCTGTTGGTGCTTGTGCCGAATATGTATCAATATCCGATATTCTTAAAATTTCTGAAGTAAAAGGTACTAAACCATTTATTATTATTTGCGACGAAATTGAAGATCCTCATAACCTTGGTGCTATAATACGCACCGCAGAAGCTTCAGGTGCTGATGGTCTGATAATTCCCAAAAGACGCAGTGCATCACTTAATTCTACCGTTTTCAAAACTTCTGCCGGAGCCGCAAGTTGGCTTCCTGTTGCAAGAGTTTCAAATATTGCTTCGGCAATTGACACTCTTAAAGAACATGGTCTATGGATATACGGTACTGATGCCACAGGTTCTGATTACACTAAAACAGATCTAACCGGAGCTGTCGCTCTTGTAATTGGTTCGGAAGGCTTCGGCATAAGTAATCTGATTCGCAAAAAATGTGATTTTCTTTTGAAGTTGCCTATGTCAGGAAAAATTACTTCTTTAAACGCCTCCGTCGCTGCTGGTATCTTTATGTACGAAGTCGTCAGACAACGTAATTGATCTTATGTCAGCATATGTAATTTTATTAACATTTCATCATGATCGCTTCGACTGTTACATAGCATTTACATATGCTTTAAGGAGTTTTATATTATGCCAAGTTCAAAAATTTCTATTGATGATATTCTTGATGAATTAAATAACAATTCTGATAAATCCAAAATTTTTAAAGCCAATAAAAAATCAGACGAAAATTTAAATACTGATTCTTCTGCAAGCTCAGCTGACGTTAAAAGAATAATTCGTAATCACGCAAATACAATGCATACCGTTGATGGTACGCTAAGGCGTCCTAATCCGGCAAATGACTTTAAACCGTCTGACCTTACTCATTCAAAAGTATCTTTTGTAAATTCTTCGGCTATGCAGAATATTCGTTCTAATGCAAAAAATCCTATGCCTTATGAATCACCTTCTCCGCCTAAACTTTATTCAGATGACCATCCGCCTAAAATAAGACGTATGGCTGACTCTACAAGAGCTAAGG
This sequence comes from Ruminococcus sp., assembly GCA_022641595.1. Lineage (GTDB taxonomy): Bacteria > Bacillota > Clostridia > Oscillospirales > Ruminococcaceae > Ruminococcus. The sequence goes on from JALCDN010000042.1 coordinate 12,477, forward strand.
AAGCTGAACTCCTTAATAAAAAACGTAACAGGCATTTTAAAAAACATAATGCTACTTACAAAAAAGAAACTCCTGATGGTGAATATGTCTACTCACCTCCTAAAATTAAAAAAAGCAAACGACACAACTCAATTGCAGACGAAGCTGCTAAACCTGAAAATCAAAAGCTTATTACAGATATTGTACCTTCTCCTAAAGCAGTTGAAGCTGCTAAACCTGCCAAGCCTGCTCCTCGTGCTGAATTTACAAGCATTGACCTTAGTTCACATAATAAAGTCCATCCTGATGACCTTGATATACATATAACTCAGGTTGAAGATTATAAATCAAAATCAAAAGAAAAAAGAACTAAACGCCTTGTGGATTTTAATTACTATGGTGACGTTGAAGACGTTGGACGTGATATATTTGAGCTAAAAAATACCATATCATATCGTGTGTTCATTCTGTTTCTTACATCTTTCCTCAGCGTTTATATGACAAGTGCTGCTCAATTCGGGATTCCCATTGTAAGTATACTTAAAGCAGATGGTAATATCGCTAATTATATTATGTTTCAGCTTGCACTTGCATTGCTATCAGTTATTACATCACTTTCAGTCATTACTAACGGTATCAAGAAATTGTTTACATTTAAGGCGGATTGCGACAGTATGACAGCCGTTTGTGCTTTGTCATGTATTTTTTCGTCAGCTTTTGCTCTATTAACTCCTGAATTAGTTGAAAGTAATAATGTTCATATATATACGTCTGTAGGCATACTTTCCTTATTTTTTAACGCTGTAGGAAAATATTTTATTATAAAAAGAGCTGCGAATAACTTCAATTTCGTTTCCAAAGACTTTAACAGGCACGGCATAGTGTTCGTTGATAATGAGTCACGTGCAGAAACATTGGCAAGAGGTACAGTCGGAGATTTTCCAATTATAGCCTCAATGCGTAAAACTGATTTTCTAACCGATTTTCTGAAATATACTTATTCTTCAGATATTGCTGACAGTTATTGTAAACGCACTGTTCCACTTTGTTTGATTTTTTCAATTATTGTTTCTGCGGCTCTTACTTATATCCGCTCAGAATCTATCTCATTTGCCTTTTCTATATTTTCACTTCTTATATGTGCTTCTTCTTGCATGGCGATATCTCTTGTCGTAAATGTACCACTTTGTAATTCTTCGAAAAAATTTATAAAAAATCAGGGCGTTATGCTTGGATATCAAAGCGTCGATGACTTCTTTGATACTAATTCTATTCTTATTAATGCAGATAAGCTCTTTCCTTCTGGTTCAATAAAAATGGGCGGAATTAAAGTATTTTCTGATACAAAAATTGATGAAGCTCTGCTTGAAGCCGCAAGTCTAACTCACTATGCGGGAAGTATTATGAAAGAACTATTCAGTGATGTAATTGCTGGTAAAGAAGAAATGTTATACCCTATTTCCAATTTTTCATATGAAGATTCAATGGGACTTTGCGGTTGGATTAACAATAAACGTGTTCTTTTCGGAAACCGTGAACTTATGACAAGTCATTATATCGAAGGTATGCCAACAAAAGCTAAGGAAAATGAACTCGCCTCCGATGAACAGGAAGCTATATACCTTTCAATTTCCGGAAATCTTTCCGCTATGTTTATCGTAGATATAAAAGCCGACAAATCTGTTAAATACTGGATGCAAAGACTTGAAGACAGAAACATTTCTTTAATAGTAAAAAGTGTTGATGCCTGCATAACACTTAAAAAACTTGCTTCTCTATTTGACGTTTCAGAAGAATCTTTAAAAGTAATTCCTAATAAACTGCACAATGATTTTGATGAAGAAACTAAAAAGGCAGTCAGATTAAGTGCTTCTATGGCCTGCTCAGGCAAATTCACCTCACTTGCACAATTGATTCTCGGTACTAAAAACATATACAGTTCTTCAGTAATGGGTCTTATTTTTCAAACTGTCTCTATTCTTGTTGGATTTGGATTATGCTCACTTATGATTCTTTCAAAAGATTACACATATGACTATATGTCTGCAACATCTTTGCTAACCTATAATTTAATTTGCACAGCTATTACTTATTTCGCTGTTAATGCAAAACAAACGTAATCCAATTATGGGCGGATTTTTCCGCCTTTATTTTTTGAACAGCTATGAAAGGAATTTAAAATGTCAGATAAAAAATATAATTCTAATCTCCCTCGTCCTTCTTCAAATAATAAAAAACATGACAGAACCCTTGATAAAAACTCAGATAACGAACAAACTCAATATATTGGCTCTGCTGACAGCTTTTCTGACACTGCCGAAATTCATACTAACCAAAGAATGAATGATAACATACAACGTCAGAATTTCAACAGAACTAATCCGAATTTTCCAAATAATCGCAGCGTAAACCAAAGATTTACCGGAAATCAGCAAAACAACAGACAAACTCCTCCACCACGACAATATACAAATTACAATCGACCTGATTCAGGTCAACGTCAACAACGTTATAATAATTACTACAACCAGAATCAGGATTATAACGATCAACAACCAATTAATTACAACCAGCAGACAAATTATCAGAATGCTCCAAATCCAAATATAACAAATAACAGACCGCCTCAACAACAAAGACCTCCTCAGCAGCGTCAACGCCAACAGCCTCCTCAAAATCGTGGAAGAAAACCTAAAAGACACCCTTTTGCAAGTGCTATTAAACATATTCTTACACCGATTATCGTTATAGCTTTGATTATTTTTGCTCTTTATTCATTTGCCGCTCTTTCTTTTATAAAGAAAATGGATTACGTTCCAAGCAATAAGCAAAATAACTACTCGGGTCTGCTTTCAGAAAGCTATGTTCAAAACATACTTCTTATCGGAACAGATGGCAGAACTTCTGACGACAGAGGTCGTTCCGATACTGTTATCTTACTTTCTATTAACAAAAAAACTAACAAAACGTATCTTACATCATTTATGAGAGACTCTTATGTAGATATTGATGGCTATGGTCAGGACAAGCTTAATGCTTCATATTCTTACGGTGGCCCTGACCTTCTTATGGACACAATTGAACGCAATTTCAAGGTAAAGGTTGATGACTACATTGCCGTTAATTTTAACGCATTTGCTGCCGTAGTAGACGCTGTAGACGGCGTTGAAATAAACCTTTCAGATGAAGAAGCTGAAGCTGTAAATCAAATTCTTCATGATGAGGTAAACGAACTCGCTGGTGACCCAATTGACTCTGATTATCTTCCAAGTGGCGGAAAATATGTTCTTGATGGTAAACAGGCTCTCTCCTATTCAAGAATCAGATATGTTGGTAACTCTGATTTTGAGCGTACTCAGCGTCAACGTACAGTACTCGAAAAAATTGCAGGAAAATCCAAAACCTTTAATCCTATCAAGCTTACAAATATTATGAAGGCTGCTTTACCTGAAATGACAACAAATATGAAAACTTCTGAATTATACGTTCTTTCACTTAAAGCTCCATTTATTCTTGGATATGATATGGAACAATTACGAATTCCTGCTGATGATACATGGACTGACTGCACTACCGAAGATGGCGGCGATGCACTTGAAGTCGATTTCGATGCAAATTACGATATTCTTAAAAAATCAGTATTTGCTGATTAGCATTTAAAACCATTTTATTTTTGCTACTTTTATATTTTCGGAGGTATTATGATAACAATTAACAACGTGAGTATGCAATTTGGCGGCTCAACACTTTTCAAAAACGTAAATCTTAAATTCACCGAGGCAAATTGCTATGGTGTAATTGGCGCAAACGGTGCCGGAAAATCAACTTTTCTCAGAATTTTATGCGGTGATCTTGAACCTACTACAGGTGAAGTTATTATTCCTAAAGAACAACGCCTAAGCGTTCTGAAACAAGATCACTTTGCTTATGACCAATTTAACGTTCTTGACACAGTTATTATGGGTAATGAAAGACTTTATAATATTATGCAGGAAAAGGACGCTCTTTATGCTAAAGAAGATTTCAGCGATGAAGATGGCGTAAAGGCTTCGGAACTCGAAGGGGAATTTGCTGAGCTTAATGGTTGGGAAGCTGAATCTGATGTATCTAAGCTTATACAGGGTCTTGGCCTTTCAGAGGATATCCTTTACAGCTCAATGTCATCTCTTTCCGGTAATGAAAAAGTAAAAGTTCTTCTCGCTCAGGCTCTTTTCGGAAATCCTGATATCATTCTCCTCGACGAACCTACAAACCACCTTGATATCGATGCTGTACAATGGCTTGAAGAATTTCTTTCCGAATATTTTGGTACAGTCATAGTTGTTTCTCATGACAGACATTTTCTAAATAACGTTTGTACACATATCGTAGATATTGATTACACTAAGATTAAAATGTATGTCGGAAACTATGAATTCTGGTATGAATCAAGTCAGCTTATTCAGCGTATGATAAAACAACAGAATAAAAAAAATGAGGACAAAATCAAAGAACTTAAATCATTTATTGAACGTTTCTCTGCCAACAAATCAAAATCAAATCAGGCTACATCACGTAGAAAACTTATTGAAAAACTTACGGTCGAAGAGCTTCCGGCTTCAAGCAGGCGATACCCTTTTATCGGTTTTGATATCGAACGTGAACTTGGTAAGGAAGTTTTGCAAGTCAATGGAATTTCCAAAACAGTTGACGGAGTAAAGCTTCTTGATAACGTAAGCTTCACTCTCGGTCGTACTGACAAGGTTGCTTTTATTGGTGAGAGCGAGCAAGCAATTACTATGCTCTTCAAAATACTTATGGAAGAAGAAAAACCTGATGAGGGAAACTTTAAATGGGGCGTTTCCACTGTTGTTTCATATTTTCCTGTCGATAATTCTTCATATTTCAACGATTGTCAGTTATCAATAATTGACTGGATAAGACAATATTCACAAAATGACGAAACAGATACTTACCTCAGAGGTTTCCTTGGCAGAATGCTTTTTTCGGGAGATGATGTTTACAAGCCGGTAAATGTACTATCCGGCGGTGAAAAAGTAAGATGTATGTTTTCAAGAATGATGCTGTTTGGTTCAAATGTTATTGTCCTTGACAGACCTACTAACCACCTCGACCTTGAAAGTATAACAGCTGTAAACAATGGTCTTGAAAACTTTAAAGGAGTTGTCCTGCTTGCTTCACACGACCACGAAATTCTACAAACGGTAGCAAATCGTATTATCGAAATTACTCCTGATGGCTGTATCGATAGAAACGGCACTTACGATGACTTTCTTGAGTTTAAAAAGTCTCGTGAATAATAAGTCAATTGTGAATTAAATTGTACTTAATTAATTTTAAATTTATTGCTTTTATTGCATTTTCTATTTCCTTTTTTGTAGACCCCAACGAATTTTTTTTCGTGGGGTCTTTTATTATTTATCACTTATTGACAATTTCAAACCTTTAATTTATAATGTTATTGTAATAATATTTTGGAGGTAAATTAAATGAATCTGAAAAAATTCTTTGCACTCGTTTCTGCTTCCGCTTTAACTGCTGTTTCCCTCTCTTCAGCAGTTCCTTATGTAAGCTCATTTGCTGCTGATAATACTTCAGCAAATGCCCCTCTCTTTTCAAGTGAATGTGAAAAACTTACACTCGCAAATGGTGCTACAGCTGCTACCAAAGTCTATAACGATGAATACCCTGGGTTCACAGGTGACGGCTTCGTATGGGTAACAAATGCAGGCACGATGTCTTTCACTGTAGATGCTCCGGAAACAGGTATGTACAGACTCGTTACAAGCTCAATTATGTACCTCGGTTCTACCGGCGAAAACCGACAGGCTGAAGTCAAAGTTGAAAATGCCGATAATAAATACTCTAAAACTAATACGGTTAAAATTCCTCACACTGATACATGGACTAACTTCAGCTGGGGTGATGTTAAACTCTATAAAGGTCAGAATACTATAACATTCGGCGGCGGTTGGGGTTATTGTCTGTATGACAGTGTTACTCTCACAAAAACACCTGCTCCTGATTACAAAAAAGCTTCTGCAACGCCTGTAGACCCTAAGGCTACTGCCGAAACAAAATCACTTATGTCCTATCTGCAAAGCATCTACGGTTCTCACGTTCTATCAGGTCAACAGGAAATATACGGCGGCGGTAACGATGGTAACTCTGAACTTGAATTTGACTACATTAAAGAAAAAACCGGTAAACTGCCTGCTGTCAGAGGTTTCGACTTTATGAACTATAACCCTCTTTATGGTTGGGAAGACGGTACAACAAAACGTGCCATTGACTGGGCTAAAAATAAAAAAGGTATAGTTACTGCTTCATGGCATATTAATGTTCCAATTGATTTCACAAACTATAAACTCGGTGACGCTGTTGACTGGAAACAGTGTACTTATAAAAACTATCAGGCTTCGAACAGCACATTTAATACTGCTAATGCTGTAATTGAAGGTACTAAAGAATATGATTACTTCCAGGAAGCTATGAAAGACCTTGCCGCTCAGATTAAAATTCTTCAGGATAACAACGTTCCTATTATCCTTCGTCCACTTCACGAAGCTCAAGGCAACGAAGGCAATTACGGTGATGGTACTTCTTGGTTCTGGTGGGGCGACAGAGGTGCTGAAACTTATAAACAGCTTTGGAAACTTCTTTACACAACTCTTACAGAAAAATATGACCTTCACAACATTATATGGGAATATAACAGCTACAATTACTCTAACTCAGCTACTTGGTATCCGGGTGACGAATATGTAGATATCGTTGCTTACGATAAGTATAATGTTCAATACAACAGAGATGACGGTCTCACAACTGGTCCTAACCTCAGTGCTATCTCAGGAATCTACAACTACCTTGTTGAACTGACAAGCGGCAAAAAAATGGTTGCTATGGCCGAAAACGATACCATTCCATCCGTTGAAAATATGACTATAGAAAATGCTAACTGGCTCTATTTCTGTCCTTGGTATGGTGATTACATTATGAGCGATGCTAATCAGGATCCTAAAGTATTAAGTGATACATATAACAGCGATTACTGCATCACTCTTGATGAACTTCCTGATGTTTATAACAGTAGTAGCCCTACTACTTCTGAGCCTACTACTTCCGGAGCATCAACAACAACTTCTTCAGATACTTTATACGGTGACGCCAACTGTGACGGAAAAATTGATATCTCAGATGTAGTTACTGTAAGACGTTACCTTGTAAACCAAAAGAATTTTCCTCTTACTGCACAAGGTGCTGCAAATTCAGATGTACAAGGCAATAAAAACGGTGTTAACGCTCAGGATGCCGTTTCTATTCAGCAAAAAGTATTCGGCGTTATTACAACTCTTCCAATTGCCTGAATTATGTTAAGTTAACAATTCTAAACTTATTTTTTCCCTGACAGTGTGCCTGTCAGGGAATTTTTTAATTATGTATTTACATTTTTAGTTTTATATGGTATAATTAATTATTAAATATTTTTGGAGGATATTATGAAAATTAAAAAATATGTCGCTATCATTACTTCTGCCATTACAATTTGTTCGGCTTTGCCATTTAATTATAATAATTTAAAATTGCTTTCTATGAATACTTTATCATCAAACGCTCAGCCAAATATTTACAATGATTTGGAATATGTCATTAAGCAAGATAACACAGTTGAAATCTCAAGCCATTGCAATTCTATATCTGGAGATATTGAAATACCTTCCCAAATCAAAGGCCGTACTGTAACTTCTATAGCTGATCGAGCTTTTATGTGGTGCCATAAAATTACAAGTGTTAAAATTCCGGATACTGTTTCACATATTGGTAAAACGGCATTTCATGGATGTGATTGCTTAAAATCAATTACTTTACCTTCAAATTTAACATCCATCGAAGAAGAAACATTCTGGGATTGTCCAATGCTGGAATCAATTTCTTTGCCGGATTCTGTTACGAGCATTGGAACAGCTGCATTTAGAGAATGCAGCTCATTAGCCTCAATTAGTATCCCAGATGGTGTTACTAATATAAATTCTATGACATTTTATTTCTGTACAAAACTTCAAAACATTGTTCTTCCCAAAAATCTTAAAACAATTGATTCTTATGCATTTAGCAATTGTACATCACTTAAATCAGTTGATATTCCTGACGGTACGGAAGAAATTGGATTTTATTGTTTCAGCGTAGACTCCTCATTGGAAACAGTTTATATACCAGATTCATTGAAAAAAGTGGGTATTTTGGCATTTTGCGAGACACTATGGTATGAAAAGCAAAGCAATGGGCCACTTTATTTAGGTAAAGCTTTTTATGAATACAAAGGTGATGCTCCTGAAAACACAAATCTAATTTTAAACGATGGAACTTTTTCAATAACTAAATATTCTCTTATTTATTGCAACGGAATTAGTTCCTTAACACTTCCCAATAGTGTATGCTGTGTAGGAGATTCAGCACTCGAATTAAGAAAATCTATTAAATCAGTCACCATATTAAACCCCGACTGTGAGATTTTTGACTCCGATTCAACCATTTCAAACGATCACGATGCTGAATTCAAATATTCTTTCAGTGGTACTATTTATGGATATAAAGATTCTACAGCTCAAGCATATGCGCAAAAATATAATTACAAATTTATAGCTCTTGACAGCACATCTGAACAATCAATTATTAGCGGCGATGCAAACTGTGATAATACAGTTGATATATCTGATATCGTTACAATAAGACGATATATTATTGACTCGGAAAAATATGGCCTTTCACAGACTTCAAAGAATAATTCGGATTTTGATGGAAATAACAGCATCAACGCACAAGACATTGTTGCCATTCTTAAATTTCTTCTTGGAAATGATTCTTCTGAAATCTGACAATATTTTTGAAATTTTCAAATGCCTTTAGAATGGAGGTAACGTTATGGAAAATGCTTCAGAAAATTTAGGTGATCAAATAAACTTTCAGCTTTTTGACAAACTCATACCTTGTGGTTTCATGGCCTGTAATTCAGACTATAACATAATTTATGCCAATAAATTCCTTACAGATATGCTAAACTATGATAGTACAGATGAATTTTTGATTGCTTTCAAAAATTCAGGTAAGGAACTGCTTGGTGATACCGATGTAATAAGCAATGAGAATGTTTCACAAAAAATCTGTACAATAAAAACTAAATACCAAAACCGAATTCCTTTAAGACGACGTATACAGATTCAGCATTTTGGTTCTGAAAATCTTATCTGTGCTTCATTTTGTGATGTATCGGCTTTGGACGCATATTCACTTAGAAAAAATGATAACTATCTTTCCGTTCAGACTAAATATCAGTTTGAACTTCTCGATACACTCTCAAACGGTGTTGTAAGATATAAATTTGACACAGAATCAGAACTTGTTCTGTGTATTTATGTAAATCAGACTGTAAGAGATTCTTTTGACATATCTGAATTTGGCAATTCATATACCAATGATACAAATT